>NZ_JBEXTV010000023.1:31877-114522 GCF_040628835.1 Streptomyces sp. NPDC006134
CGGCCGGGGCGGGGCGGGGTGGGCCGGTTTCCGGCCAACGCCTCACCCGGTGTGTGCGTCAGGCGCAGAGAACGCGCGTCTCGGGCGTGTAGACCGGACCGCCGCTGTAGTTCGTGCTGTCGCTGAACTCGGCGTAGAAGTACGAGTAGAAGCCGATGTTCCCGTTGCAGCCGGAGTCGGCGGCGATCTGCAGCGTCAGGGTCACCGTCCGGCTCTGGCCGGGCGGGATGGGGGCGTTGTAGTTGGTGCCGAGGTTGGACGGACCGGTGCCCGAACAGGGGGTGCTGCCGTCGGCGGTGGCGAGGCTGCACCCGGTGATCGCGTACTTCAGGTCGGGGCGCTGGGTGGTCAGCCAGGTGGGGTCGATCGTCTGGTAGACGAACCAGAGGTCGTAGGTCTTGTTGTTGGTCAGGGTCATCGTCAGGTTCACCGTGCCGCCCGGAGTGGTGGTGGCGGCGTCGGTGGTGAACTTCAGATCGGCGGGGTCCGGGTCGGCCGCGCTCGCGGAGGGGGCCAGGCCGAACACGGCGAGGACGAGGGCGAGGACGGCGCTGAGACCGAGACGTCTCATCAAGGGCGATCGCATGGGCCGGGAGGCTAGGGGCGGGGTGAGCGCGCCGTCTGCCCCCGCGCCGGCGCCAGGGGGCGAGGACGGCCGAAAGTGGGCGCCCCGTGAAGTGAATGTGGAAGAAGTGTGTGGGGGGAGTGGAGGGTGTAGCGCGCACGGTGGAGGCGGTGCGGCGGACGGGGCCGGTGACGAGGCCGGCCCCGGCACCTCGGGAGGAGGGCGACGGCGGTATTGGCCGGTACTCGCCGTACCGCCTTCCGCCCGGAGGGACCGCCCCCGGGGCCGGCCGCGCACTTCCGGCCGGCGGACCGTTGCCCGGCGGCCCGCCGGACCGGCGCCCGGAACCCCGCGCCGAGCCGGGCGGTCATGACCTTGCGCGGTCGGCCGGAAGCCGCCGGTGGTCACGTCCCCACTGAAGTGCCGGTCCGTCACCGATGGGCGTCACCGACGGGCAGCGCCGCACTCGTCGTTGCGGCGGTGCCCGTGGCGCGCAGGGCACCTGCAAGGGCCGCGTTTCCTGTGACCGCGGCGGCCAGACACCCCCCGCGGCCGTCGACGGCAGCCAGGTGGTGTGGCTGGACGCGACGACGGGCACCACCGACGTGATGACCCGCGCCCGGTCGGCCGGGTCCCGGGCCGCACCGGTCGGGACACCGAACGAATGCGCTACATTTTGCCTCGCCTTGACCGCGATCTTTCACACGCCTCATGCCTGGGAGCCGGCAGACTCATGACCGACATCGTCAACGGACTGGGGCGGGCCGCCGCTTACGGCGCGCTGGGCCTCGTCCTGCTCGTCCTCGGCATCGTCCTGGTCGACGCGCTGACCCCGGGGAAGCTGGGCCGGCAGATATGGGAACAGCGCAACCGCAACGCCGCCCTGGTCCTCAGCTCCGCACTGCTCGGCATCGGCGGCATCGTCTTCACCTCCATCTGGACGACGTACGAGGACTTCGGCAAGGGCCTGGTGTCGACCGCGGTGTTCGGGCTGCTGGGCCTGGTGATGATGGCGGTGGCCTTCCTCGTGGTGGACCTGATCACGCCGGGCCGCCTGGGCGCGACACTGGTCGACCCGGAGCCTCACCCGGCGGTGTGGGTCACCGCGTGCTGCAACCTCGCCGTGTCCGCCGTCATCGCGGCCTCCATCGCCTGATCCCCGCACGCGGGCACCGCTCGACGCGGGGCCGCGGTCTCCGGCGCGAGGCTCACCCGCCGAAGACCTTGCCCGTGAACTGGACGCTGCGCGCCGCCATCGTGCCCGACTCCGCGACCGCCGCCGTCTCCGCGGGCTTGAAGATCAGATCGTAGACCCGCTGCATGGCGGCGACGTCGTGCCCGTGGTGCCCCTGCCCTCCGTGTCCCTGTCCGTGTCCGTGACCGCCGTCGTGGCCGTCCGGTCCATGTCCGGAGACCGCCGGTCCCACCCACGGTGCCTCGACGCTGACCCATGGCCCCTCGGCGAACCAGGAGACGCCCCCCACGGTCTTGCGGGTGACCTGCCCCGGATGCGCGGCGGCGTGCGCCGCGTACCAGTCCTCGATGCGGTCGTCGACCCAGCCGTGCAGGCGCCAGAAGAGGGGGTGTACGTGTGACGAGAACGTGTCGTTGAGATCGTCGTAGTAGAACGGCTTGCCGTCGCGCGTCACCTTGATCCACTTCTCGGACGTCTCGGTGGGCGGCCGGCCGCCCGGCAGCGGCGTGAGCGGATTCTCGGGATCCGTCGGAAGCGAGCACCACCGGACGTGCATCAGGTTGTGGATCAGCCACTCGATCTTCGCGCCGAGCTGGTCGAGGGACAGCGTCGCAAGGTACTCCGGGTTCTTGAACTGCCGCTCGAGGAACGTCATCCGTGATCGCCAGTACTCATCGCTCTTGACGGTCGCCAGCCCCTTGGCGGCGGTGTCACCCTGTCCTTGATCCCAGGCCCGGGGCACGGAAAATCCGTCGCGATTCCGTGACTTCCGGTCCGGGGAGGGAATGGACGCCCATGCCTGGATCATGGGCAGGCCGTGTCCGCTCAGCAGCTCGCGGACCTCCTGGATCATCTGGCGGTGCATGTAGAGGAAATCCTCACCGGCGCCGTTGTCCGGCTCCCGCACGTCGACGGTCCCGCGCGTGGGGAACTGGTTCGGGCGCGGCGGGGCCCAGCCGAGCTGAGTGATCTCCGCCTTGTCGCTCTCCGAGATGTCGCCGTCGCTCGGCCTGACCCAGTTGTCCCGCAATCCGTGCCAGATCGCGTGGTGCAGGCGATGGTGCCGCGAGCCCATCAACTCGAGCACCTCGGGGGGAAGCGGGATCACCTCGCGCGCCTCGACGAACGCGGGGCGCACCATGATGAACGAGGCGACGGCGCCGGCCGGGGACGCGCGATCGGCCGTCTGGTTCGGCGCGAGGTCGTCGTGCGGCTGGCTGCGCACGACCGAGCCGACGATCGCGTCGGTCTGCCGGCGGCCGTTCGGCCACCTGGTGGTGTAGTACCCGTCGTACTCGTACAGCCAGCCGTCGCTCCGGGTCTCGGGCAAGCCGTGGGCGTTCCACTTGATCCAGGTGACTCCGTCGCGTTCCTCGATCTTGCCGTTCAGGCGCATGTCGAGCGGCCTTTCCTCGGTGCCCATCTCGAACAGCCCGGTGAGCGCGCCCGTGACCGTGGGATGAAAGGTCATCACCCCCTGGCCGAAGAGGTAGCGGGACCACTTGTCGACGTCACCCTTCACGATGTTCCCGGGGTCGAGGCCGGGCAGGAGGTCGGATCGGTTGGTGAAGCTGCGGTAGGTCCAGCTGCCGGCGAGCAAGTCGTAGATCATGGCCATTCGCCCTCATCTCGTTCGACGCCGCGCTCGCTTGGAATCCGATGGGCGGCATGCCTCATCGACGCAGGATCCGCGGAAGGAAGTCCTCGCGTCGCGGCGACTGGTTCCGGTACGGACCGGGCTGTGCAGGCCCGAAGCCGCACAGGTGGTGACGGTGCCCGGGCAGGGCGCGTTGTGCGACGGAACCCCCGGCTCGACACCCGGTGCCGGCATGCCGCCGAGGGCGCATACACGGAGTGCGCCCGAGGTGCCGACCCGTACGGTTCTCGACGCACAAGCTCATGGCTCCGGCACCGTCAGGCACATCGCACATGGCGTCGGCTGCCGGCGATCGCCACCGCGTCACCGGCCGCGGCCACGATGGGCGCAAGAGGACCGGGCATGTCGAGCCTCCCCGCATGCCGGCCACCCCACGGGACCTTCAGCGGTTGCGGCCGAGCCGAAGCTGTGTCTCCACCAGTGTCCGCCACGCGCGCTCCCTCCGCATCCGGACGACCTTGAGCGCGGATTCCGCGGCATGAAGCCCGGACCGCTGCCACGACCGGTCTGCCACCGGCTGGAGCACCACATCCGCGCACACGTGCCGACCTGCTGCCCGGCCCTGCCGCTCACCCGCGTCACCGAGCGCTCGTGCGGTCGAGGCCGGCGACGGAGCGACAGCACGCTGCCCACGCTGCGCCGTTTCCTCGCTCACGTGGAAACCCCTGATCGGCGCCTTCGTCCGACGCGGACGTCCCGGATCCCGGTACCTGTCCCGGCTCGGCCGTCGAGGCGGCCGCGGCCCGCGGGGGAGCCGGTGGTGAGCACCGTCCGGAAGGTGCGCACCACGGGGCTCGCCTCACCGCGCCGCCAGACGAGCCGGACGGGCAGCGGCCCGGGTCAGGCTGGTGATCCGGCCGTGCGGGGACGGTCCCATGCGGAGGGGGAACATGATGAACGGTCCCCCCCGCGAGTCTGGCCGTCGGCAGGAGTGAGGCCGGCGCCAGGGGATGCCGGCGGGGCAGGGCCGCGACCAGGACGTCACGGAAGATCACCCGGCCGGTCAGGCCTCCGGGATCTCGTTCTCGTTCAGGGCGTGCGGGATCTCGCGTCGATGGCGGTGCCGTTCTGCTCCTCTTCATCGGCGGCGGACACTCCGTGGCGCGCCGCGGCAACAGGGCCTGATCAAGTGAACGACTTCTTCTCCCGGCCGGAACGGTCCGGCCTGGGCGCGGATGCTGCCCGTCACGGCGGCCGCCCGGCATCTGCTGCCGCCGGCCCGCTTCGGATGCGCGCTCACGGTCGTGACCGGAGCGGTGTTGTTCGTCTCCGGCACCGTCGCCGTCGGCAACAGCGGCGCGGCGCCCTGGAAACCCGGCCTCCTGATCGTGGCGGGGACCAACGTGGTGGTCTTCCACCGGGGGTCTGCCGTGGCGTGAACAGCTGGGACATCGACGCCCCGACGCCGGCGAGAGCGAGGATCGCGGCCACCGTGTCGATCCTCGTGTGGTGCGCGGTGATCGCCGCCGGCCGGCTGCTCGCCCACACCCGAGGGCGCCGTGAAGGGCAGGAGCCGCCGGGTTCCCCGGCCGTGTGAGATCCCGTGGTACACGAGAGGGTCTGGGGCGTGAGTGAGACACCCCCGAACACCCTGCAATACCGTTTTGACGGGCCGGAAGAGGCCCTGGTCCTGATCCTGGGCCCCTCACTGGGCACCACATGGCACAGGTTGCAGAGACCGTCTACGGGTGGCCACGCCAGTCCATGATGGGTGCTTTGTAGCAGGTCAAGGCATCGGGTCCGGTGGCGTCGGCGTAGTTGGTGACAGGCGTGTGACAGAGCCGATGACAGACCGAGGCTCCGTCGGGGAGCATCCTGGTGGGCCCTTGTCCGGAGGAGCCATGGGACGAAGCCTCCGCTTTGCCCAGTGGAGCCAGGACCGGGTGCGGGCCAGGCTGCACCGGGTCGTCCTCGACGAGCTCGGTGCTCGGGGTGAGCCGGACCGGTCGCGGTGCGCGATCGGCTCCGTCAGCGTGCGGGCGGCGAAAGGGGGCCGCTGACCTGACCGAATCCGACCGGCCGTGGCGAGCCGGGATCGAAGATTCACCTCATCACCGACCGATCGGCCGACACCGCCGGGCCGCCGAAAGGACCGTGTCCCAGCCACCGTCGGCTCACCAGATGAAACGGCGTCTGAGCCACGAAGCGGCTCCCGTCGCGGACCTCGGCTGACGGCCGGGGCCGGCCCCGGCCGGCGGTTGCCTAGACTGGGCGGGTGTCCACGTCCCAGAACCGCCCCGCCAAGCCGTCCGGTGTCCGAGCCCCGAAGCAGGAGCGCAGTCAGCGGTCGTTCGAGCTGGTTCTGGACACCACGCTGGAACTGCTCGCCGAGAAGGGCTACCAGGGTTTCTCGCTCACTGAGGTGAGCCGCCGCTCCAAGGTGTCGGTGGGTGCCATCTACACCCGCGTCGACGGCAAGGACGCCATCCTGCGCGCGGCCCAGGAGCGGTTCCAGGAGCTGCTGTCCGCCGAACACCGGGAACTCGTCCGGGGCGACCGGTGGGAAGGCAAGCCACTGGCGGGCCTGCTTCCCGAACTGGTCGGGGAGTTCGCCCGTCTGCTGCAACGGCGCGGGAGGGTACTGGGCGCCTTCATGCAACTGGGCGCGGTGGACGAGACGGTGGCCAGGGTCGGCAAGGCCGGCTACTTCGATCTCCGGGACCGTTTCACCGCCCTGCTGCTGGAGCGCCGCGACGAGATCCGTCACCCCGATCCCGAGCGGGCGGTCAGGGCCTGCTTCGTCACCGTCTACGCGACGCTCGCCCGCGCCATGGCGCTCGACGTCGCCGCGGAGGCCGCGGAGGCGGCCGGGAGCGACAGCGGTGACCTGTCCGACCTCATCGAAGATCTGGGCGGGATGGCGCTGTCGTTCCTGCG
Source organism: Streptomyces sp. NPDC006134 (assembly GCF_040628835.1). Taxonomy (NCBI): domain Bacteria; kingdom Bacillati; phylum Actinomycetota; class Actinomycetes; order Kitasatosporales; family Streptomycetaceae; genus Streptomyces; species Streptomyces sp. NPDC006134. The sequence goes on from NZ_JBEXTV010000023.1 coordinate 38,172, forward strand.
CTGCGAGGCCCCCGCGGGGAACTGACGGAAGGGCTCCGGTGCCGGGCGCGGGCACAGGCGCCCGGCACACCGCTTCGTCAACCGGTCGGGCCGGTACGGAGCCTGCCCGCCCGGTCGACGTACACCCGGAAGCGGTGGAAGACGTCCCGGCTGGAGCGGGCCAGCCGAATCTCCCAGCGCCCCGCGCGCGGCCGCCAGCCCCCCGCTCGGGTGTCCCATACGCTGAGGTCCCTCATGTCCAGGGGGATGTCGACGCGCCGATCCTGTCCCGGGGCGACGTGGACGGCGGCGAAGCCGGCCAGCTGCTGTTCGGGGCGGCCGGGTTCCGCCTCGCCGGTCTCCGTGAGCGGGGCGACGTACACCTGGACCACCTCCTTGCCGCCCTGCCCCGCCTCGCAGCCGAGGGTGACTCCGACGAGGGCGAGATGCCGGCCGGCGGGGTCGGCGTGCAGATGCGCGGCGCGCCAGCGGATGTCCGCGTAGCCGAGACCGTGGCCGAAGCAGAAGCGCGGCGTGATCTGCCGGGCGTCGAAGTGCCGGTAGCCGACCAGTGCGCCCTCGGTGTAGGCGAGGCGGCCGTCGGCGGACGGGCCGGTCGAGGTCACGGCGTGGTCGGAGTCCTTGCGGGCCAGCGTGACCGGAAGCCGGCCGCCGGGCTCCAGCACCCCGGTCAGGACGTCGGCCAGGGCCGGCCCGTACTCCTGACCGGGGAACCACGTCAGCAGGACGGCAGCCGCCCGGTCCGCCCAGGGCATGTCCACGGCGAAAGGGGCGTTCACCACCACGACGGTGCGCGGATTGGCCGCGCAGACCTGCTCGATCAAGTGGGTCTGGGCAGTGGGCAGGGCGAGCGCGTCCCGGTCCTGACTCTCCAGCGAACTGTCCTGGGTGACCCCGGCGAACACGAGGGCCGTGTCCGCCGCACGGGCGGCGCGTACCGCGCGCTCGACCAGATCGGTGGGGGCGGTGGGACGTGCGCCGAACTGCATGCCCTGGGCTCGGCCGCCGCCGGTGAAGCGCATCTCGAAATCGACGCGGACCTGTCGGCCGGCGGTGAGCTCGACCGGGATGCGGGTGACGTCGCCGTGGAGAAGGGCCCCCATCACGTCGGCGGGCATGGCCCGGGAGCCCCCGCGCCCGGCCTCCGCACCGTCGATGGACAGGCGTACGTCGCCGGTGCCGGCGAAGTGGAAGTCGTAGGTGCCGTCGGTTTCGGGTGTGAGCAGGCACGAGACGCGTACGAGACCGCCGGAGCCTGCGGGCAGGCCGGCGAGGGCGCCTATGCCGGGCAGCTCGGTGAACCAGACGAGCATGCCGGTGGCCCGGGTGTCGGTGGCCAACGGCTCGGAGACGGTGCCGTCGGTGCCGATCCGGTGGTAGGTGACGGTGAACCCGGGTTCGTCGGGTGAGCCGGTGGCCTTGGGCGCGAGGGGCAGCAGAGAAGGGACGCGGGGCTCGGACCGGGCGCCGGGTTCATGGGCCACCACCCGGGGTCCGAGTGTCTCGCGCAGTGCCGCCAGAGGGGTGCGCACCTCGGGTCCGAGCGCGATCCGCGCGAAGGTGCCGCCTTGGTAGGCGGGCTCGTCCGCGTGGGGACCGATCACCGCGACGGACGTGCCGGCGGCGAGCGGCAGGACGGCCGGGTCGTTCTTCAGCAGGACGAAGGAGTCCGCTGCGGCCTCGTGCAGTACGCGCCGGGCCTCGGCGGCGGGCCGGGTGTGCGGGCTGCGTCCGGCGGTGCGGCGTGACAGCAGGGCCAGGCGTTCGACGCTCTGCTCCACGGCGGTCGCGCAGGCGTCCCCGGCGCGTACGGCCGCGGCGGCGGCCGGACCGAGGTGGCGGGCCGGTCCCGGCATCTCCAGATCGAGACCCGCCGCCAGAGAGCCGACGGTGGAGTGGGTGCCGAACCAGTCGGACATCACCACGCCGTCCCAGCCCCACTGCTCGCGCAGGATCCGGGTGAGCAGCTCGGGGTGTTCGGCGCAGTGCCGTCCGTTCAGCTTGTTGTAGGCGGCCATCATCGCCCACACACCGGCGCGGGCCGCGGCGGCGAAGGGTGCCAGGTAGACCTCGTGGAGCGTCTGCTCGTCGATCCGGACGTCGTAGCCGTGGCGGCCGGCCTCGGTGTCGTTGCACACCAGGTGCTTGGCGCAGGCGGCGACGCCCTTGCTCTGAACGCCGGTGATCCAGGCGGCTCCGAGGGTGCCGGCGAGATACGGGTCCTCGCCGAAGTGCTCGAAGGTGCGTCCGCCGGCGGGGCTGCGGCTGAGGTTCAGGTTCGGGCCGAGCAAGACGTCCACGTCGCGCGCGGCGGCCTGTTCCCCGAGCAGTTCCCCAACAGCCCGGACCGTCTCGCGATTCCAGGTGGCGGCCAGCGCGATGCCGGAGGGCGCCAGCAGCGAGACGTCACGCTCGTCGAGGAGCTCGCCGGTGACACCCATGGGTCCGTCGATCAGGCGCAGGCAGCGCACCAGGCGGACCGGGTCGGAGTGCGTGGTGTGCATGTCGGCGCCGGCGGTCAGGCGGGCCAACGCGTCCAGTTCGTTCATCGGGGTTCCATGGGTCTTCGTCGGTGAGCCGTCGTTCTCGACGGGTGGCGGTCGGCGTGCCGGCGGTGTCGCGGGCCTGGGCGGACCGCTGGGGAGCCTGCCGGTTGGCGGGTTCAGGCGGCGCGAACGGCGACCGGCGCCGTCGCGTGCCGCCGAGCGAACTCGTGTACCTGGATGCCCAGCAGTTCCAGCTGGGCGGCAGCCGCGGCGTCCGCGCAGGTGCCGTCGGCCTCGAAGAGCCTGGTGCGCGCCGAGTTGAGGGTGACGCCCAGCGGTGTCGGCCAGCCGCGCATGGCGTGCACGACGTTGCGCAGAGCGGTCAGCGTGGTCCCGCACGCCTGCCAGCCGGCCGCGGTGACCACCAGGCCGACGGCGCGTCCGTCGAAGTAGACCCGGCTGTCGTCGCGCAGGTCCTCCAGCAGGTCGACGGCGTTCTTGACCAGTCCGGAGATGCCGCCGTGGTAGCCGGGGGAGCCGATGACCAGCCCGTCGGCCCGGCGTACGGCGTCGACCAGGCGCTGCTGCTCCTCCGTGCGCTCGGGACGCTCGGGGGCGTAGTGGGGGAGCGAGGCGAGGAAGTCGCCGCCGAAGTGCACGGTGCGGGCGCCGCGCCGCTCGGCGGCGGCGAGGGCGGTGCGTACGGCCAGTTCGCTGCTGGAGCCGGGGCGGGTGGTGCCGCCGATACCGACGATGAGGTGACTCATGACGTGGGGACTGCCTTACTGGTCGGTGGAGCGGAAGCGGGGCATGACCTCGTCGGCGAACAGGCGCAGGGAGGACCGGGTGAGGGCGTAGCGCTCGGGGGTGAGGGGGCCGTTGGTGAAGCCCATGAGGATGTTGCCGACGCCCAGCTGCTCGTAGTGGCGGAGCTGCTCGGCGACCGTGTCCGGGCTGCCGTGGAGGCACCAGGTGCGGATCCAGTCCTCGGACAGCGCGTTCGGCGGGTCGGGAAGGTCGACACCGCTGATCGCCTCGGCGCGCTTGTTGAAGGCGTGCTCGCGCTCGATGGCCTCCTGGTAGGCGCCGAGGATCGTCTCCAGTTCCTCCCGCGCCTGCTCGTCCGTCGGAGCGACGTGCACGCACTGGTAGGAGTGCGTGGTCCAGGACATGCAGTCGTCGATGACGCCCTGCGGATACCCGGAGCCGGCCATGGCCGCGCGGTAGGCGTCGAGGTACTTCTGGAAGGCGGTCGACGGCTCCCCGCTTGCCGGTATCGGCGGAACGAACGCCGGGATGAAGGCCGGCCAGCCGTACTTCGCGGCCCGGGCGGTACTCGCCTCGCGCATCGCCACGCTCATCAGCCGGTGGCGGTCGCTGTAGGGGGCGGGCACGATCCGCTGGACCACGGCGCCCTTGTAGGGGCCGTGCTCGAACTCGATCGGTTCGTCCTCGGCCTTCTTCGCCCACAGCCGCTGCACCAGTTCGACCTGGGCGTCCATGAGGTCCTTGGAGTCCTGGAAGTCGACGCCGAAGCCGATGGTCTCCTCGGGCGTGGTGCCCGATCCGATGCCGACCAGCAGCTTGCCGCCGGTGAGGTGGTCGAGGAGGTTGACCCGTTCGGCGAAGCGCACCGGGTGGTGCAGCGGCAGCGTGGTCACCGAGAAGCCGTAGTGCACGTTCCGCGTCCGGCCGGCCAGGTACGCCGCGAACAGGAACGGGTCCGAGGCCATCGGCGCGTAGCCGGTGAAGTGGTGGTCGGGCAGGAAGACGGCGTCGAAGCCGAGCCGGTCGGCCTCCAGCGCGTGGTCGGCCAGGGTCCGGATGACGTAGGAGTCGTCGTCGGGTCCGGTGGAACGGCCGACGAGGAACACGGAGAAGCGCACGGGGCACCCCCAGATCGCTAAACAGAATCGAGATTCTGAAACTAGGGGCGCCCGGGCCTTCCGTCAAGGTCGGAGCAGAGAAAACAAAAACAGAATTCTGTATTGACTACGCGTCGGCGGCATGACACGTTTCGGCCACCGACCTCGCAGCGGAACGCTCAGCGGCCCGCGCGTCGGACACGGCGGGGTGCGCCGAGCCGCAGCAGGCCCGCACCCGCCGCTCCGTACCCTTCTCCGTCTTCACAACGAAGTGAGCGTGCGCGCACATGGCAGATCCGACGCTCGCGGCAGCGCCCGCGCAGACCGTCCCGCGACGGCTGACCCGCGGCGAGAAGCTGGGCTTCGGCCTCGGCGACCTCGCCTCCAACCTCTCCTGGAACTTCACCGGCAGCTTCCTGCTGTACTTCTACACGAACGTCGCCGCCGTCTCGGCGGCCGTCGCCGGCACCCTCATGCTGGTGGCCCGCATCCTCGACGCGATCGCCGACCCCGTGGTCGGCGCCGCCGTCGACCGCACCCGCAGCCGCCACGGGCGCGCCCGCCCCTACCTGCTGTACGGCGCGGTCCCGTTCGGCGTCCTGTCCGTGCTCACCTTCGTCTCACCCGACCTCTCCCACACCGGCAAGGTCGTCTACGCGGCCGTCACCTTCCTGCTCATGGGCGTCGTGTACTCGATCGTCAACATCCCCTACGGGGCGCTGATGCCGCTCATGACCCGTGACGGGCACGAGCGCATGCAACTGGGCACGGCCCGCGCCGTCGGCATGTCGGTCGGCACCGTCTTCGTCGCCGTCGCCACCCCGCACCTGGTCACGGCGTTCGGCGGCGGCAGCGAGGAGCGCGGCTACCTCCTCACCGCCGCCCTGCTCGGCGCCGGCAGCGCCCTCTTCTTCCTGGCCACCTTCCGCGCCACCACCGAGCACTACCGCGACCTGCCCGTCCAGGAGGCGGCGGGCAAGACCGTCACCGGCGCCTGGACCACGGTCAAGCAGGGGCTGCGCAACGGCCCCTGGGTGCTCGCCGCCCTGTTCATGGTGGTCAACTTCACCCGCCTGGGGCTGCTCACCACCGTCACCGTCTACTTCTCCCTGTACGTCCTCGAGGAACCGTGGACGATCTCCATCCTGCTTCCGCTGATCTCCGGCTCCCTGCTCGTCGGCTCACTGGCCGCACCCCGCTACTTCGCGCGCCTGGGCAAGCGACGCGGCAACGTCCTCGCCCTGGCCGCGGGCGCACTGCTGTACGCCGTCATGCCCTTCACCGAGTCGGTCCTCCCCCTGCTGATCACCGTCTACGTGTGCGCCTGCCTGGTCATCAGCCTCAGCCTCACCTCAAGCTTCACCCTCGTCGCGGACGCGGTGGACTACCACGAGTGGAAGTTCGGCAACCGAGCCACCGGACTGCTGAACGCCGCCCAGTCCCTCGCCACCAAACTCGGCACCGCACTGGGCAGCGCGCTGGTCGCCGGCGTCCTCGCCATGACCGCCTTCGACCCCGGCCACGTGGCCGGGGCCACGGTGAACGGCCTGCGCTGGCTCTACTACGGAGCGCCGATCGCCCTGCTGCTGCTCCAGCTCCTGGTCATGTCGTTCTGGCGGATGGACACCCTGCACCCGCGCATCCTCGAAGAGCTCAAGGAACGACAGAAGTGATCCGCGTATGCTCGCGACGGCGCCGCCCTCATACCTCGTAATACCTCGTACCCGGCGACTTCGGCCTCCCCGACCGGCTGACGATCCTGATGCGGTCATCGAGATCGTCCCCGGCGCCGCCACCCTCTCCCACGTCGACGCGCGCGCCTCCACGGACCAGGACACCAATGCCCTGGACGACGCAGTGACGAGGAAGCGCTCGGTGGCGCGGTGGGGAGCCTGTCCCCTCCCCGCCGCCGAGCTCCGGGGCCGCAGCCGGGGTGGCAGAGGCGCTTGTCAGCCTGACACCCGTCTTCGAGTGTGGGAAGGTGCGTGCCCGCACCGGGCCTGCCACTGCGTCCGGCTCCTGCCTGCCTCTTGAGTGGGCGCGTGGGCCCTGGCCGGTGAACGCGGGCCGGGTGGAAGGGACCGGCAGTTACGGAGCAGGGCTGTCCCGCTACTTGCCGGCGCAGCACGTCGAGGTGGTCGACGTGAACCGGCCCGGCCGCGCGGCCCGTCGCAGGAACGGGAAGTCCGGCCCGGTCGACGCGCGGGAAGCGGCGCGGGCGGTGTCGAGCAGCCGGGCCCGTGTACGGGCCGAACCCGGCGACGGGCCGGTGCAGAGCGCGCGGATGGCCAAGCCGGCGAAGGATTCCGCGGCCGAGGCGCGCACGCAGGCGAGGAGGGTGAACCGAGCCGGGTACTGACCGACGCCCATCTGCTCGTGCCGGGCTCGACCACGGCCGGGCGACTCGAGCACTGCCGCGCCCACCTCGACGGTGTCCGCAGGCTCCTGCCGGGCGAGCCGCGCGGGTATCCGGGCATGCGCTCGGCTCTGGTCCTGCCGCCGACCCGCCCCGAAGCGGACTTCGGTCCCGTCGTCATGACGCAGTCCGGCTCCAGCCCCCTGTCCGGTACGAACTCCATCCGGGCGTTCCCCTGGAAGTGGCCGGTGGCGGCACGGTCCGGGCCGACGTCGCTTCCGGAAGATCCGTTTCCGGCCGGCTTCACCCTCAACGACATCTGGGGCACCGGAAACCGGAGCACGAGGGCGGAGCCCACCCCGGCCGGAAGGCGCCGGAGTGAGCGCCGCTGCTCAAGACGGCGGTGCCGCGTCGGGGACGGGAACGCTCTCGGGCCGGATCGCGTCGCCGACGCGACCGCTCGTGATCGGTACTGAGCCCGTGCGCGCTCCGGGTGCCGTGCGCTGAGGCGCCGTCAGCACCGCGAGGCAGCCCACGACCAGTGCGATCCCGGTCCAGCCCAGGGCGGGCAGACGCTCGCCGACGACCAGGACGGCCAGGACCGCGGCGACGGCGGGCTCCAGCAGGGAGAGGGTCGTCGCCGTACTCGCCGGGACACGGGCCAGGCCCCAGCCGAACAGGACGTAGCCGAGGAACATCGGCACCAGCGCCATGTAGACGCCGACGCCCGCGTTCGTCCACGAGGCGGTCAGCGGGGCGCCGGTGGCGAACAGGACCGGCATCAGGAGCAGGCCGCCGATGCCGAAGACGGCGCCCATGGCCGCGCCGGAGGTGGTGCCCCGGCTGATCAGACGGTGCGCGGCCCACGAGTAGAGGGCGTAGGTCACGCCGGCGACCAGACCGAGACCCACGCCGAGCACGGTCGCCCCCACGGACCGGCCCGTGGTGCCGGAGTCCGCCTGCGCGGCCTCGGCGGCGCACAGCAGCACCGTGCCGGACAGACCGAGCGCGGCGCCGGTCATCCAGCGACGGGTCAGGCGGCGCCGGTCCGCCACGCGCTCGATCAGGGCCGAGGCGAGCGGAGCCGAGCCGATCGAGACGACCGTGCCCGCGGCGACACCGGCCAGGTGCATGGAGCTGTAGAACGCGAGCGGGTAGGCGGCCACCGACAGCGCGCCGAGCAGGACGGTGCCGCGCCGCGCCCGCAGGCCGGGTGCCTGGCGGACGATGGCGGGCAGGGCGACGGCGGCCTGGAGCAGCCCGCCCAGGCCCATGGCCACGGCCCCGATCGCGAGCGGGCCGACACCGGGGGCGAAGGTGGCGGCGGTGCCCGTCGTACCCCACAGCAGTGAGGCGAGCAGGACGCACAGGGAGCCGGCGGCGGCGTGTCCGGCGGGGCGGCTCACAGGCGGTCCAGGAGGTGCTCGGCCAGTGCCTTGGCGTGGTGCAGCCGGGTGTCCGCCCCCTCCAGGCCGGCCCGCACCATCGAGCCCTCCAGCAGGAACGACAGATGCTCCGCGAGGCGGCGCACCTCGTCGTCCTGGCCGGGCAGCAACTCGGTGAGGTGCCCGACGAGCAGCGACTCCACCTCTTCCTTGTGGCGGCGTACGACCATGCGGCCCGCGTCGCCCGGGGGCAGCTCGGCGGCCGCGTTGAGCAGACCGCAGCCGCGGAAACCGCCCTCGTAGTCGAAGGCCGCGTGATCGGCGTAGGCGTCGAACACGGCGAGGACACCGGCGCGAGCGTCCGATGCCCGGGTGAGACGGCGCCGGTAGAGCTCCAGCCACTCCTCGTGCCGGGCGTCCAGGTACGCCTTCACCAGGTCCGCCTTGGACGAGAAATTGTTGTACAGGCTCATCTTGGCCACGCCCGCCTCGGCGGTGATGGCGTTGATGCCGGTGGCGGTCACACCGTCCGCGTAGAACCGGCGGGCCGCGGCGGCGAGCAGTTGCTCGCGCACGGTTGCCTTGCGTGCGCCGTGCCGGGCCGCAGCGTCGTCAGTGCCGTTCATGGGACCCTTTCCATGACTAGGTAGACCAGTCTACCTATACTGTCGCTGCGTCGGCAGCTTGGCGGCATCCCGCCCGCGCGCCGGTGGACGGGACGGGTCTCGACCACCGGGATGGGCAGCCGGCCGGGGGACGACGGTGTCGACCCGGAGGCCGTCGGGCGTACTGGAGGGGCGTGACCCGGGAGCTGGATCACCGCGGCCTTGGCCGCCGCGTAGCCGACCTGGGCGGCGCCGGTCCAGCGCAGCCCGGACGCCGACGCGATATCGACGACGGCGCCCCCCGCAGCCGCACTGCATGACCGGCACAGCCTCCTTGCGGGCGAGGAAAGCGCTGGTGAGGTTGGTGCGGAGCCGGTTGTCGCACCAGGGAGGGTTCGGTCACTCCTCCGGCACGGTGAGCGCCCGCCGCACGTGCGGGAACCCGGCGCGTGCCTCCCCGCGGGCGCCGCGGCCCGCGCCGGCTCCTCGTCCTCGCGGCCGATCACGGGCGGCTACGAGGAGGCGGAGCCCGACGTGGACGCCGTACCGGTGGGGGCGCCGCGCTGGTAGCGGGCTTGCGGCCGTGGGATCGGCCTCACGGCCCTCGCGCTCACGCACCCGACCGCGCAGCCGGTCATGGAACTCGGCGATCAGCCCGTGCCCGCGCCGGCGGTGGAAGAAGGCGTAGACGCGGCCCCAACCGGGGAAGTCCGCGGGCATCGCCCGCCAGGAGACCCCGCCCGCGACCAGGCAACGGATCGCATCCAGCATCTGGCGGTGGCCATAGCCCTCGGGCTGCCCGCCCCGTCCCTGAAGCCAGGCCGGCACCGGCAGCAACGGCCGGATGGCCGCCCACTCCGCGTCCGTCATGTCCGACGGATACCGGCGCACCCGGTCCGGATGGTCGGCCGCATTGCCGTACACGTGCGCGAGGCAATCGCACGACACGAGCGAAACGCGAGCGCTGGAGATGGCAGGGGCGATCGTGCGCAGCGCGATGACGGACGACCAGGGCGAGCGCATGTTCGTGGAGAGCCCCGACGCCATCGCGGAGCTTCGGGAACTGGTGGACCAGCGTCTCCGAACACGTCCGGCCGACTGCATCTGGGGCTACCGCACCCTCCTCGCGATCGAGGGGCAGTTCCACTGGAGCGCCGTACTCGGTGACTTCAGCGACGACTTCTACGAGGTGGCCTGTCCGCACTGCTCCCTGAAGGTGACCCTCGCCATTGGCGGATACGGGTACTACTCGGCTTGCCGGGACTGGGACGCGGGCGATGTCGACCGGCGCGACTTGCGGCCGGCGTCCGTTGCGGAGCTCGACGGCATGGGGCGGTGGATGTACGACCTCGCGGTCCGTGACGGCCAGGACCGACTGGTCGAGGGGATCACGTATCTCATGGGCTGCGCGGAGTGTCCGCGTTGTGCCCGTGTGTTCCGCATGGCGGACGAGTACGCAGCCGCCAACCTCCCCCCAATGTTTTCTGTTCGACTCGCCCGTTCCGAGATCGGTTGAGAGACGGCTTCTGAAATTCCCCACCCTTCGCTCAGGTGTTCCCCGGGCCCGCTCGCCTTGTCTCCCCACCCCAGGGGCCGCCGACTTGCAGACGGACAGCACACGGGAGGGGCCGGCCTGCAGGCGGACGGGATCTGGGGCGGGCAGATCGTCCGGAGTGGGTGCAGCTCCATCGCGGCACGGTGAAGGCACCCCTGGATGCCGGGGGTTGCTCTTGCTTGGAGAAGTGATCTGTTCTAGACAGAGCGCCCGTGGACGAGAGCATGGCCGCCGTGCTGGCGGCATTCATAGGCGTGGTCGGGGCCCTGGGTGGCACACTCCTGGGGGTATGGATGCAGCGCAGAGCCACCCTGGAACAGGTCGCTGCCCAAGAGAGAGCCGAGCAGCGTGGCCAGCTGCGCGTGGATCGCGCCGCATCCTATGCGGAGGTCATGGATGCTTCTGAGCGTTTCATTGCCTCTCTCGACGACGTTGTGGCAGCTCGACGCGGATCGGTTCCTCCCAACGCCCCGAGGGAGCAGTGGTCGGAGATGCGCGAGGAAAGCCAGTCCGCCATGAGGATGCTGCGCCGCGCGATCTGGAACGTGAGGGTGTCCGGGCCGGAGGAGATGGCGGATCTCGCGAAGGAGCTCTATGACGTGAACATGAAGCGCTTCAAGGTTGCCTTCGACTCTGCTCTCTCCCTCGAGGAGATGGACGCGCAATTGAACGTCAGAAACGCCGACTTCCGGCGGACACGCGCTGCGTTCGTCGCAGGTGCCCAACGCGTCCTCGGAAATGGCGTAGCCGGTTGATTGCTCAACCGAGGGGGGAACGAGAGCAGGGCTGGTGATTTTCACGGCTCTGGCCGCAGTTCCGTGATCTGGGAGGCTGTGGGCGCACGGTCGGTGCCAGAGAGAGGCAGGGCGGGCAGTGGCGGCGAACCGCTTGATGACAAGGCGAAGTTGTTCGAGGAAGTCGCCCAGGTCAGAAGCCACCGCATTGAACTCGTCCGTCCAGGACCCCGTCGTGGACTTGTGCACTCGGCCGTCCTCGGCGAGGGCGAAGAGGCTCCCGCCTCCGTCGCTGCCGAAGACGATGCCAAGCGCACCGTCCGCGAGGGCGACGTCGCCGTACTGGGCCAGGTGCTCGGTGACAGTGGAAGGCGAGTGGATGAAGTAACCATGCCCGACATCGGGCAGCGAAAGACTGTCGATCACGGCATGGAGCGCCAGTAAGGGCTGGAGCTTGAGGGGGTGGCCGGCCAGGGCTGCGGCCGCAGCACGGGCATCATCGTCAGCGAACGGCACCGCGTTGTCACCGGCGGGATAGCCGAACGGTCAGCCGTCACCGTATCGCTGATGCCGGCGGACAGGTCTGCACTTCGGCGCAGGCGCCACACCAGTACGTCGCTGACGGATTCTGTGGCCGGTAGTCCTGCGGCGCATCAACGGCTCGGGGGCCAGGTCGATCGACCTGGCCCCCGAGCCGTCAGCGGGTCGAAGGCGTAGGTCACGTGCATCGGCATCGGCAACGGCATCGGACCGGCGACCGAGACCATGTCCAGCAGCCTCGGGGGGCGGGGGAGTAGGCGGCGACCCGCAGCACGTAGTCGATCCGCCTGCCCAGGAAGTACGCCGTCCGCGTCACCTCCGCCCCCACCCCGAAACCGCCCGCGTCGGCCTCCCGCGTCATGCGGGCCGTACGGATGCCCTGGGTCCAGGCGGCGTCGTGACGCCAGTCCATCGCGTACGCCGCCAGCCGCGCGCACGGCAGCGGGATCACCCGCTCCACCACCACGTCGACACCCATCGGCAGCCCCCGTTCCCGGTGACAGTTCCATGGACCCACCGCGGACCGCCCACGGCAACCGGACGCCGTACCCTCCGCCTCACGGCGACCACGGTGCCTTGGTCTGCGGCAGCGCCACCTGTCCGGTGACGAACTCGCTCCACAGGCCGAGCCGGAACGCCTCCGGCTCGGGCCCCCTCACCGTCGCGAAGCTGCGCGGTCCGTCGGTGGCGCCCCAGGTCAGCTCGAAGCGTCGGGTGCCGACGCGCCGTTCCGGTGGTACGGCGGTGGGCGGCAGGATCTCGTCGAGCGCCCAGCGGTAGCCGCGGTCGCGGTACGGCCTGGTGACCTTCTCCCAGGTCAGTTCGAGGATCGTGCCGTTCGCCGGGATCACCACCAGGGCGCCGCGCAGACCGCCGGCAAGGCGGGTGTTGACGGCGTACACGTCCGCGGTGCCCTGCGGATACAGATGGCTGGTGCCCCGGCCGATCAGCGAGCCCTCCGGGCAGGCGGCCGGGCCGTCCCGCTCGGCGACCCGGCGGGCGCAGACCGGGAAGGACTCCGGGTGGAACTCCAGCGCCTGGTCGAAGAGGAACACGAACCTGCGGGCCCCGGCAGGCGGTCCGGCGGGCTCCGCCCTGCTGGTGCGGTCGAAGCCGATCCGCACGCCCCGCCCGCCGTCCCCGGTCACCCGGCCCGCCAGGGTGTCGGTGTTGGAGGGCCCCGCCACATCGGGTTCGTACGCCCGCTGCGGCCCGCCCGGCGCCGGATCCGGAGGCACCCCCGGCCCGCCCTCCGCCGCTCCCGCCCCCGGTACGCCCACCCCCGCGGTCAGCGCCGCCGCCAGCGCCAGTGCCGTCGCGGCCGCCCCGTGCCCCGCAGCCCGGAGCCCACCGTCCCCGTGTCGCCGCCCTCGCCATCCCCGCCGTGCCCGCATGTCGTGACTCCCCTTCCCGTCCGCCCCGTCAGGTCGTCCGCCCGTCCCCTCGCGCGGGCGGCCGTTCCATGCTGGCCCGGGTGTCCCGCCCGCCCCAGGCCCTGCCGGACCCTGGGTCTCCCGGACCCACCCACGGGACAATGAAGTCATGGACGCACTCAGGGAGTTGGGGAATTTCCTGCGGTCACGGCGGGCCCGGATCAGACCGGAGGATGTCGGTTTCGCCTCCGGTTCCGGCTCGCGCCGGGTCCCCGGCCTGCGGCGCGAGGAGGTGGCGCAGCTGGCCGGAGTGAGCGTCGACTACTACGTACGGCTGGAGCAGGGCCGCACCCGCGGGGTGTCGGACACGGTGCTGGACGCGGTCGCCGGTGCGCTGCACCTGGACGCCGACGAGCGGGACCACCTGATCCGGCTGGCCCGCCCGGACCGTACCGCCGCCGCGACCGGTGATCGGGCGGCGGCGGTACGGCCGGGGGTACGGCAGCTGCTGGACTGGATCGACGCCCCGGCCCTGGCGATCGGCCACCGGCTGGACGTGCTGGCCTGGAACCGCCCGGCCTGCGCACTCGTCACCGACTTCGCCCGCCTGCCCCGCGCCGCGCGCAACCTCGCCCGGCTGCACCTCCTGGACCAGGAGATCGGCCCACGCTACCCGGACCGCGACATCATCGCGCGCGAGGTGGTGGGCCATCTGCGGATCGCGGCCGGCCGGCACCCCCGCGACGGCGAGCTGCGTCGGCTCGTCGGCGAACTCCTGGACGGCTCCGCCGAGTTCCGGCGGCACTGGGAGCAGCACGCCGTGCGCGTGAAGTCATCGGGGTTCAAGCGCGTCCGCCATCCGCAGGCGGGTCCGCTCACGCTCGCCTACGAGATCACCCAGTTCCCGCACGACCCCGATGTGAGCCTGCTCGTCTACACCGCCGCGCCGGGCACCCCGGAGGCCGAGGCGCTGCGGGGCTTCAGTGGCCGGCACAGCACGGCGTGGGATCGGGAACCTCGAACGGTGTGAGCCGCCCGCCCGCCGCGGGCATGGCGGTCAGGACCAGCCGGCCCTGGTACCACTGGGGCGCACATGGCCGCGTGTGACCGGCTCGGTCGCCGGGTCCGGCGGCCCCGCCGCGCCCAGCACCGTCACGGCGTCGATCGCGGAGCGGGCCGGCAGTTCGCCCACCGTCAGCGTGCCGGTGAGGCGATCGGCGCCCGGATGGAGCACCGCGCGGCCCGCCACGTCGGGGACGCCGTCCGTCACCTCGTATCCCCGGGCGGCCAGCCGCTCCCGGTAGCCCTGCCGCGCCGGCGTGGTGAGGGAGAGGACCACGCGCGGCCGGTCGCCCCGCAGCAGGTGCGTGCAGCCGAACATGCCCTCAGGGAGGGCGGGTTCGGCGGCCAGCTCGCGCAGCAGGTGGTCAGCCGCGCGCAGGTCCTTCAGGCCCGCGTCCACGGTGAGGACGTACGGTCCGGTCACGACGGCAGGACCCACACCGGGTTGGATTAAAACCACAGGTCGCGTCAGGGGACGGCGTCACCGACGACGCCGAGGGCGGGCCCGGCGGGGACGGCGGCGGCGCCCATCGCGCCGACGGCGGTGCGGTTGCCGTCGGTGCCGCGCAGCCGGACGTAGACGGGGCGGTCGACGTGACCGAGGTCGCAGGAGAGGCGGACTGTGCCGGCCGACCTGCCGACCTCGTACGACGTCACCACCTTGGCGGTCGGCACGGTGAAGGGTCCTTGTCCTGCACCTCGCCGGTCACGTCGCCCCGGATGACGTCGGCGCGGGCCGCGCACGTTGCTGAGGGGAGGTCCGTTTTCCTGAATACCAGTCGCCCATCGGCGGCAGACGGCGAGGGTGCCCCAACCGCCCCACCTGCGGCAACCCACGACCCCCTGAACACCGATCACCGCCCGCGGTGCCGGTGGCCCCTCGCCGTGGTCCCGCCGGCCTTCCGCCCGGCAGGACTCTGTGGGAGGGAAGGCCCGTTGGGCAGCGGTACGGCCCGGGCGTCGGCGGGAAGGCCGGCGGCCCGCCGCAGCCGCCACACCAGCACGTCGCCGACCGACTCGGCGCTCGCCAGCTCCCGGTGGGCGGCGACCTCGGCGAGCAGCGCGGTGGGATCGTGTCCGGCGGCCTCGGTGTCGGCCAGGGGCGCAGCCAGTGCCGCCCAGCCGGGCTCGGCCAGGACCTGCCCGGCCAGCTCCGGCAGCGCCTGGCGCAGCCGGGCCGCCTGGCGGCGCGCCACCGGCAGAGCGAGCGAGCGGCCCCGTACGGTCAGCGCCCCGATCGAGTACGCGGCAGCGGCCCGGTAGGCGGCATGCAGATGGTCGGCCGCCAGACGGGCAGCGGCGGCCTGTTGGGCGTGCTCCTTCCTCGCATGCCAGTGAGCGGCAACGGTGACCAGGAAGAACGCCATGTCGATCACCATGGCGGTGGCCGCTCCGTCTTTCCCGCGGCCGAGTACGGGGCCGCTGTAGACGAGGTCGCGGGCAGCCTGCCGCAGCGCCCGGTCACGCCCGCGCGCGGCCCGCACGTGCGACCGGGAGGCCGGCTCGAACGCGGAGGCCGCGTCGCGCAATTCGCGGCGGGTGTGGAGTGCGGAGGTCTTCGCGAGCGCGTCCAGGACCTCTCCCGCCGCGGCGATGCAGGCCGCCGTCACCGTATCGTCCACCCGGTCCATGACCAGCACCGCCTCCCACAGCGCCGCGCTCGCCCGGCGCCGCGCCTGGGCCGGGCCCGACGGCACCACCGGCTCGACAGGTTCACCGGCCCGGCGGACGGTCTCGCGCAGCTCTTCCCGCACGGTGCGCTCGCGCCCCATGCGCGTGGCCTTGCGCCGTTCGGCGCTGGTGGGCCGTTTGGCGGCGGTGCCGTCACCGGGGTTGAGGCGGCGCAGTGAAGCTTCCCCTTGATCGTGGACACCTGGAAACTGGGAACTTGAGGTTCCAGAGGAAGTAGCACCAGGGGGGAAGCAAGTACACGAAGCGGTACACCGAGGAGTTCAAGCGGGACGCGATCGCGCTCGTCGATTCCTCGGGCAAGACGGTCACTGCTGTCGCCCGGGAGCTCGGCATCAGCTCCGAGTCCCTGCGTGGCTGGTACCGCCGGGCGAAGGCGGACCGGGGCGAGGGCGGGTCCGGCGAGCTGACCGGTGCCGAGCGCGAGGAGCTCAAGCGGCTGTGCAAGGAGGTCCGCGAACAGCAGCAGACGATCGAGATCCTGAAAAAGCAACGGCCTTCTTCGTGAAGGAGAACGACCGGTGAGCGAGCTGTACCGGTTGATTCATGCGGAGAAGGCGACCTGTCCGATCGTCCTGCTGTGCCGGGTGCTGAAGGTCGCCCGCTCCTCCTGTTACGCCTGGCGCGAGGGCGAGGCTGCCCGCTGCGCTCGTCAGGCTGCCGACGACACGCTCGCGCACGAGATCGCCGTGGTGCACATTGCCTCCCGCCACACCTACGGTGTCCCGCGCATCCACGCCGAACTGCGCCGTCTGGGCCGGCGGGTGAACCGCAGGCGCGTCGCCCGCGTGATGCGTGAACGTGACATCCGCGGTGTCACCCGCCGCAAGAGGCGTTCGCCGACCCGGCCTGATGTGAAGGCGAAACCGGCCCCGGATCTGATCGGCCGCGACTTTCATGCCGGGCGCCCCGGCACCAAGCTGGTCGGCGACATCACCTACCTGCCCACCGCAGAGGGCTGGCTCTACCTCGCCTGCTGGCCGGACCTGGCCACCCGCGAGGTCGTCGGCTACGCCATGGCCGGCCACCACCGCGCAGAACTCGTCGTCGACGCGCTCGACATGGCCCACGGCCGGGGCGGACCGGAGCCCGGCTGCGTGATCCACAGCGATCGCGGCAGCGAATACACGTTCACCCAATTCCGGGAACGAATAGGGAAGTCCGGGCTGCGGCAGAGCTGCGGACGCACCGGATCATGCTTCGACAACGCTGCCGCGGAGAGCTTCTGGGCCCTGCTCAAGGAGGAGATCGGCACCCGTACCCGGCCCGACCGGGCCACCGCCAGCGCGGAGGTCTTCTCCTTCATCGAGACCTTCTGCAACCGCCGCCGACTGCGCAAGCACAAGACCTTCGGCTGTCTCACCCCAGCCGGGACCAGACAGCGGTATCAGCACGCCCTCGCGGCATAACCATCACGTGTCCGAGATCACGGGGAAACTTCAGATCACATCCTCGCCCGGTGGGCCGGGCACACGAACGTGAGGACCACGAAGAAGTGGTACGTGAAGCCAGACGTGGAAGACCTCCGCGAAGCCGCCACCACGTGGGATGGCCTGCACGGTGAGACGGAGGGGCGCGCGTGGGTTCGGCAGCGTATCCATGGGTGGCCTTCAGGCTGCTGATCGGAGTGGCCTCGGAAGGTTCCCGGTTGCGCCGTCCGGACCTTCGGAACGGCGTCACATGCTTTGCTGCACATCCGGAACAGCTGGCAACTGTGCTGATGGAGGAAGCAGCGCGTCGATGCGAGGACCGGGCGGGAGTGCGGCCAGGAGGCCACATTGCCTCAGGGGTACACGTACACGCCGAAAGGCCTCAGACTCGATCGATGAGGATGCCGGCAGTGTCCGACGCGTCGAGCCGCGAGGGCCTCGGACCGCCGGCTTCCCTCGGCTGTGTGAGATTTCGTGATACGTGAGAGGGTCTGGGGCGTGAGTGAGACACCCCCGAACACCCTGCAATACCGCTTTGACGGTCCGGAAGAGGCTCCGGTCCTGATCCTGGGTCCCTCACTGGGCACCACATGGCACAGGTTGTAGAGACCGTCCAGGGATGTCTATGCCAGTCCAGCGCGGGCATGAAACCGCAGGTCAGGGCTTCCTGGTCCAGGAGCGGCTGCCCAGTTGGTGATCGCTATGTGATAGACGGGTGATACGGCGAGGCCCCGCCGAGGACCATCCTGATGGGGCCTGCGCGCGGAGCCGTGAGACGACGAAGCCGCACTGGAGCTCTCCGGTGCGGCTTCGTAGTGAGTGCGGCTGCGCTGTCGGGCGCGATGTGGTCGGTGCCTCATGCGGCCTGTCCCTGTGACGCTTTTGGGGTGCGCCTACTTTGCGATTGCACTCGCCTATACGCCTAAGAAGCTGTTGTCTTTCCGTACTTGATCGCCAGGTTTCCGCTGGTCAGGCATAGGTTCGTGGTTTCCGTGGCAGGCAGGACGCGTCGTGTCGGCGCTGTCGTGGAGGTTCAGGGATGCCGTCGGTGATGGGGTTGCTGGAGGAGAGGGAGCGGGACGCCTCCCGGCGGGTGGAGGTGCTGCGCCAGGAAGCAGAGCGTGTCCTGGCCGAGCTGCGGGAAGCGGAGCTCTCCTGGGAACGATTCGTGATCGCGCGGGAGGCGGTGGCCGAAGTTCTTGCTGCTCCTGCCGGTGAAGAGCAGGCTGCCGTGTCGCCGGAGGGGGATCCTGAGCCGACGCCGACGCCGACGCCGACGCCGACGCCGACGCCGACGCCGACGCCGACGCCGACGCCGACGCCGACGCCGATGCCGACGCCGGGAGGCGGGGTGGCGGCGGGGTCGGTGGTGCCGGTGTGGTGCGAAGGTCTCGTGGCGTCGGTGCTGGCGCCGGACTGTCAGCGGATCCTTGAGGTCCTCGCCGGCTCCAAGGCGTCCTTGTCGTGCAGGGAGCCGGCCGGCCGGCTGGGGGTGGAGCCGGTGCCGGCGAAGGTCGAGGGGGTGCGGTCGAAGGCGAACCGGCTGGTCGGGCGGGGCTGGCTCCTCAAGGAGCCGTCGGGGCGGTTCGCGCTCGCGCCGGGACTGCGAGGCGGCGGGTCATGAGCATCGTCATCGACCACCGGATCATTGCCTCGCTGGAGTCACACCGGCGCTCGTAGTCGCGTGCCAGGCGCCTGGAGCGCATCAGCCACCCGAACGTGCGCTCCGCCACCCACCTTCTCGGCAGCACCACAAAACCCTTCAGGTCGTCGGTGCGCTTGACGATTGTGACGAGAAGGTGCAGCACGGCCAGCGCCCAGGAGACGAGTACGCCGGTGTAGCCGGAGTCGGCCCACAGCCTGGTGATGGGGGGGGGAACCGCGTCCGCAGGATGGGCAGCATCTCGGCGGCGGCCTGGCGGTCGGTGACATCGGCGGCTGCCACCCGGATCTGCAGCAGCAGGCCGATCGTGTCGCAGATCAGGTGCCGGCGCCTGCCGTTGATCTTCTTGCCGCCGTCGTAGCCCCGGCTGTCGGCGCCCACCACCGCATCGCCCTTGACCGACTGCGAGTCGATGACCGCGGCCGTCGGCTCCGCCTCCCGCCCCTCGGCCTCGCGGACCTTCCCACGCAGCCGGTCGTGCAGCTCGTCGATCAGCCCGTACTCCCGCCAGCGCCGCCAGAACGCGTAGACCCGGTCCCAGGCCGGGAAGTCCACGGGCAGCGCCCGCCACTTGACGCCGTTGTCGACCACGTAGAACACGGCGTCGAGCATGACGCGGTGGCAGTAGCCCTCCGGCCGACCGCCCCGGCCCTCCAGCCAGGCCGGTACCGGCAGCAGCGGACGGATCACCTGCCACTGCTCATCGGTCATGTCGGTGTCGTAGGCCCGGACCCGGTCGGGGTGGTCGGCCGCGTTCCCGAACCGGTGAGCGAGACAATCGCACACCGTGCCCGCCGAGTTGAAGTCATCGCTCTCGACCGCGTACAACAAGGACAACAGGGCCTCCAGGCGCGTTCTTGGTCTCAGCAACCCCGAACTGCACCAGAGGCCCTGCCTTCATGCACGGCCACCGCAGAATCACCCACCCCAACCGCCACTTTCGATCACATCGCACTCAAGATCGAAAGGGCAACAGCTTCTAAGACGCCGGTTTCGTCAGGTGTTCCGTTGTGCTGAGCTGCGGATGGTGCAGTCGAGGACGAACGCTCGGACGTTCAGGTTCCTACTCTCGTTGAACTGAGCGGCCTGGGCATCGTAGGTCTCCTTCAGGCCGACAGGTGTCTGCCCTGCAGCTGGGGGCTTGCGTTCCTTCGCCAGCCACTGGTCGGTGGTGAAGAAGGCGATCAGGTAGATGCCGTTGCGGTGCCCAGCGCGGCGAGGTGGTCGTCGGCGAGCTGGGTTTGCATGGCGGTTTTGATCTTGTCGTGCCAGTTGCCCCTTACTTCGATAGCGACCTGGGCCACACGCTCTTCCTGTCGCTGCGGTGAGGAGCGAGTCGCCGCAGCGGTGGGCGCCGCCGCGTGGCAAGTGGCTGTCTTCTCGCCCTGCCCGAACTATGCCGCGCAAACCTTCGTGGAGATCATCGAAGCCGACGCCGGCCTATCGCCCATGTGCGGGCCGTCGTGCAGGTCGAGCAGCAGGGTCAGATCGTGCTCCCCGCCATCTGTTGACGAGGCCCAGCAGCGCGAGAGCTTCAAGGATCTGGTGCAGGCAATACGTCGACGTCGGCCTGCACCATCGCGACAGCCACGCCATCCGGTAACGGACGTGATCAAACCCCGGACGGGCAGACCACCCCTGTCGTACCGTCACACCACAGAACAGCGTCAACTCGCCCAGGAGCTCCAGTGCCGTCCATCTATCTCGCCGGAAAGATCGGCCCAGGCGACTGGCGTTACGACCTGATCGGCTACCGGCTCCGCGGCGCCTGGGAGGTAGACGATGACCACCCCTCCGAGCCGTGGCCCGTCCTGAAGCGCGGCGTTCTTGGCTTCTTCGACTACGTTGGCCCGTACTTCGTCAGCGACGACCACGGCTGTGGCCACGGCCCCAATACCCACGGTTGCGGCAATGACGGCGCTGTTCCCTGTTTCACCTATGAAAATCTGCCCAAGAGGAATCGGGTACGGGAACTCTGCCTCTCGGCCATCGACACAGCAGACATCGTGTTCGCCTGGCTCGACGACCTCACCGCCTACGGCACGCTCGTCGAGATCGGCTACGCCAAGGGACGCGGCAAGACCATTGTCATCGCAGCACCCGAGACACCCCAGACCTTCGGATGGTTGTCGGAGGCCAACGAGGTTGGTATCGGGATCGCGGACAGCGCCACCAACGATCTGTGGTTCGCCTTCTCTTGTGCCTCAAGCACCATCGCCGCCGTGACTCCCCTTGAAGCCCTCAAGGAGGTCGTGCGCCTATCCCCCGATCTTGAGTCCCCTATCGAGCAGGCATTCTGGGGGGCCTACGTGCAACAGATGCCACGTGAGTTGAACGGCCTGAGGGCTCAGCACCCAGTCTTCGGCGGTCGGTACCGCATTGACTTCGCTTTGCCCAAACAGAAGATCGGCATCGAACTCGATGGGTACGCGTGGCACTCCAGTCCCGAAGCCTTCACCCGAGACCGGGCCAGGCAGCGCGAACTCGAACTCGACGGCTGGCGGATCGTCCGCTTCAGCGGCTCGGAGATCATCAAAGATGCCGACGACTGCGTCCGTCAGGCCGCGGCGTTCGCCGCCAGCATCGAACGCGACCGACCAACCTCTTGAATCCCCAGGACACACCCGCTACCAGGGGAGACATGACGGTCCAACCGATAGAGACCGGTCCTCGCTGTACCGGAACTCGACCCGCTGTTCGTCGCTGACGAAGCGCAAGGACGGGGCATTGGACGACTGCTCGTCGCGCACGTGCAGTCCGAGGCCCGTGCCGCCCGGCTCGACCGTGTGAAGGTCGTGTCGCACCTTCCCGCCGAGGACTCCCTTCGTCCTGTCCTCGTGGACAGGGCGAAGGCGTCTGTGTGCTTGTGGAAACCTTGGGGTCAGGGGCGTCGGTCGGTCGGCTCGTCCAGCCTGGGCGAGGTCAAGGGCGACTCAGCGCTGGATGCCTGGTCGGGTGTGGTGGCTTGGTGGCCGTGGAGTCGATAGACCATTTCGTCGGGACAACGGTCCAGGCGGGCCTGGCGCCAGGCGACGTCGTAAGACAGAGGGGTTGGGCTGCGCCGTTGAATAAGCAGGGCTCGTAGGCTCGTCAGGGGGGCCAACAGTATCCGCCACACGGCGAGCTTCATGGGTGCGCCCTTCGGGATGCTCCTTCAGACCCGGACCTGTCCACTGGCGCGATGCTGTTGGGGAGACTGCCGCCGTTGAGAGCCTTGAGGGAGTCGGACAGTACGAGCATGGCCTGCTGTCGCTTCTCGATGTCCGTAAACCCTTGGCCGACCTGCTCCCACTGCTGCAGGAGTGGGAACCACCAGCGGTCGCAGGAGCAGATCAGACGAGCGAGGCGCTGGAGTTCGGCAACGTGATCGTCGCCCAGCGCGCCTGGGGTGTGGTGCTCCAGTTGGTCCAGGACGACGAGGTCGGGGTGGTCGTAGAGGTTCTCCTTCAAGAAGCGGAGGCGGCGGATGCGTTGCTCGTCCGCCGTCCGCTGTGCCAGTAACTCCTGTGCTGCGGTGGGCAGACCGAGAGCCGCGTGGACGGTCAGCAGGCAGTAGTTCGGCGCACGGCGAGGCAACTGGCCGAGGGCGGCGTTGATGGCGTCCTGCGCGGCGGGCACGTCCGAGGCTCCCAGACGGGCTGCTGCCTCGGTGGCCGTGGCATGCACTGCGGCGCGTACTGTCTCTTCCACGTTGGGCGGTACGCGTCGGCGTGGTCGCCAGGTGATCGTGTACACGGCCTCGAACGAGATGCCGTCGGTGGCGCTGGGCAGGAGGCGCGGCTGGACGGATGTACTCGTACGGACGGCGCGGTGCCACGGCCGCCTCATGCGATGTTCTCTTCGAGCGGGAAGACCGTGTGCAGACGGCTGTCGACGAGGTGGTTGTAGAAGTCGTCAGCCACGCTGACGCCTTCAGCTGTGGCAATGCCACGCAGCTCGTTCATGAGCTTCATGCCGGCCTCGAACATGTTGTGGCCGCGTAGCGCCGGCAGAAGTTGTTCGCGCAACTGCGTGTAGGCGCCGGGGTCGCCGGCGCAGGAGCGGATCCAGTCCGTCAGACGCGAGATGACCTGGGCAGCGGTGTCCGCAGAGGAGAGCAGGTCGTGGACGGCTCGCTGTACGTCGATGTCTGGGGGAGGGGAGCACACGAGCCATGGCGTGCCGTCGCGGCGTACGGTCATCAATGCGAGGAAGGCCAGTGCGCCGCTGCGTGCGGAGACCTTGCCCTGTTGCCAGCCGTGGACCTCACCGGCCAGTCGCTGGGCCACGGTGGGGTGCTGGACCAGAGCGTCAAAGGCATCGAGGACTTGGCTGACTACGGCGTCGTCGTTGTTCTTGTGCGCGACGCGGCGCAAGCGCACCATCGCTCGCTTGGCCAGAGATGTGTCGACGGAGGAGTCCTCCAGGATGCGTCGGCACAGTGCAATCACGGCGGGCGCGTAGCTTTTCTGCTCCGCCCACCCGTAGAGCGCCTCCCACGCCAGGCGTCCGACATGTTCGTTGCGCACGGCGCTCTCCATGACCGCACCGAGCACCTGTGGGTGACTGCCGCCGACGAGTTCGCTCAGTGTCGTGAGGTAGTCCACCGTTCCGTGCCGCACAGTGAGCTCGGCCAGCGCGGCCACTGCGTGGTCTTCCGAATCGGCGCTCTGGGCTGTCGCGACGAGCCAGGTTAGCAAGGGCTTGCGCACGAGGTCGTAGTTGTCCCAGACGTATTCCAGGATCGCGCGTCCGTAGGCGGGCCGGTCGAAGACCACCGTGTCCTGCATGTCGACTCGGCCCCCGACATCCTGGATACGCCGACGCATGCCCCGTCCGGCCAGGGCACTGATGGTCGGTGAGGACCCCGTTGCTGCGCCAGGAGCGTCGGTGCTGCGCCCGATGGCTTCCAGCAGAGCGGCTGCACTGTGCGCGACGACGGGCATGGGTGCGGACTGCTGCACGGCCAGGGCCAGCAGCAGACAACGGTCCTCCACTGTGAGTGAGGGGTTGTCGTGGGTGTGCAAGCTGTTGGTCTCGCCGAACAGGCTGTCGAGTTCACCGCGCCAATCGGTCAGCGCCGCGATAATGCGTTCTTCTAGAGTGCTCTGGGTTTCACTCTCGCCGTCGGCCTGTGCGAGCGACTGCTGGGAGGTGGTGTGGGTGTGTTCCTTCCAGGCCATCGCGACGGTGTGTGCGGCTCGAACTGCGGCCACCGCCGTCAGTCCGCGCAAGGAGGCGGTGGCCTTGGGGAGGGACCGCAGCGATGTGACCAGCTGGCTGTAGCCGTAGCCGTTCAGATGCGCTTCGACCACGTCCTGGGCATCGGGCGCCTCGTGCAGACGAACCACTTGGATGCCGTCACGATCGCTGAGGCGGTGATCCTTCCACAGGTCCTGTGCCACGGTCAGTACCAGGTAGGAGCGGCAGTCGCGGAGGTGGGTGGCGTGTTGCGACAGCGCGTTCAGGAAGTCGGCCGATACCTGGTCGTTCTCGGGGTGTTTGAGGTCAAGCTGGTAGGCGTGCGCCTTCTCCAGCGGCAGGCGGCCCTTGGTGGGGGTCTGCCAGTCCGCGTCCAGCTTGACCACGGTGGTGTTGTTAGCGGTGTGCTCGGCCAGCAGCCGCAGAGCGAGGGTTGTCGAGCCGCATGAGCGGGGCGCCACAATGATCGTCACCGGTTGGTGAGGGCGGCTGGTGACAGGATTGATGATCTGCTGCCAGACCGTGTCCCAGTGCGAGCTGCGAACGAACGGCTGATCGAGCAGCTGCTCGCGACTTTGTTCAACGCCTTCCAGTAAGTCGCGCTTTCGGGTCTCCAGGATCAGCTCTTCGATGACGTTGGCGACGACGTCGGCATCCCCGTACAGGTGTGTCGCTGCGCCGGCGGTTTCGTGCAGGCGCGGCGTGGCCTGGACGGCATCCGTCGATGGGGAAGCGGGGGACGGGCTTGGGCTGCCGAGGCCCGTGTCCTGCTGATCGGGAGCCCCGGTGGCGGGTCGCCACCGGCGCGGCAGCCAGCTGCCGGAGCCGTTGGACTGGTTTTCGCCGGCCTCGCTGGACGGCGGGTTGGTGTCGGAGCGGGCGGGGTCGAACGGTACGTCAGGCATTCGGGAACTCCAGGGTGGGTGAGGGGTGAGCGGCAGAGCGGGAGGCTGGGCGCCTCACCGCTGGCGACGGTCGATCCGCACGTTCTTGATGCGATTGGCGATCGTGGGGTCACTGACCTGACCGTGGAACTGGATGGTGCCGCCGCTGCTGACAGCCGGTGTTGCCGGCGCATCGCTCGGCTGCGCGGTAGAGGGGGGAGTAGACGCCGGCGGCGCGGCATCGGTGAGGTAGGGACGTACGGCCGGGCCGGTCAGACCCGGCACATGAATCCGGCAGGGCTGCTCGAAGCCGGGCTTGTCGCTGACGCGGGCAACTGCCCCGAGGAAGTGGTGCTGACCCAGATCCGGCGTGCGTCCCGCGTGCACGGTGCGCTGGTAGACGACCTCGGAGAGCGCGGCTGCAAGGAAGGCACCGCTGTCCTTCGCGGCGGACAGTGCCTGGCGGGTTGCCTGACTGTCGAGTAGCCGGGCGGTCTCGTTGATGGCGTTACCGCGGTGGTCGGGGACGGACAGAGGGCCTACGTGCACGCTGGCCCGCAGTCGCAGGAGCGGACTACTGGCCAGCCGCTGCTGTTCGTAGCGCACCAACGCTGCGTTGAGTCGCCCCAGCAGGGGGTCCACGAGCCGTGCCAGCACCGAGGGCGGGAACAGCAGGACCGCCCCGTCGCCGCTGTCCTTGTAGCTGCCAGGCAGTTCATTCGGGTCGGGCAGCTGACATTCGGCGAGCACGGTTGCCACGATGTCGTCCACGTCGCAACGGGCGGCGGCCATCTTCGCTTCGGCGATCTGGCTGTACTTCTCCATGTCGATCGCCACGAGGGCGAGTTCAGCGGGCACGTCCAAGGGCTCTGCATGCAGCGGCGCATTCATCGAGCACCGTCCTTTCAGCGCAGGCGGTCGGGAGAGTGCCCATGCTGATCGGGAGGCGTGCCCACCGCTGCCCAGCAGTGGGCACGCACGAAGTGCGGCCTGTCACGCCTGCGTACGCGCGTGCGACTGAATCGAATGGATGTCGCGAACGAGGAGCCCTCCACCTGAAGTGGTGCGAACCCAGTCCTGCTCGCGCCAGGGCTTGAGGGCGTTGACCACCGCATTGCGGGAGGCGCCGATCATCTGAGACAGCTCTGTCTGTGTCAGCCGTACGGCGAGACCCGACGCTGAACTGGATGCGGCTTCGACCAGTCGGGACAGGGCTGACGCCAGGCGTAGTGGCACAGAGGCGGTGGCCAGTTCGAGTCGGACGGCTTCCGATTCCCTGACTCGGGCAATGGCATGGCGCAGCAGAGGGGCGAGCAGATCATGCTCCTCGACGAACGTGAGGAAAGCGGCGGCAGGGATGATGCGGATGTGGCAGGTCTCCGCGGCGATGACTGTGGCGGTGCGTGGCTGGGAGTCCAACACGGCCAGCTCTCCGAGTAACTCGCCGGCGCCGCGCACGGCAAGGAGTGTTCTTCCCCCGCAGTCCCCCGCAAGAGTGATCAGCGTTGACCCGGATTCCAGCACAATCACGTGTGTTGCTGGATCCCCCTGGCGGAGTAGCACACTCCGAGCGGGCCTGATGCGCTGCGGCGCGAGCGCCTTCAGTCGTGCCCATAACTCGTCACCGATCACCGTGGCATGCGGCTGATACACGCGTCCCCCTGCTGTGCGGCCCCGACATACTTAGGTGATCGTCTCAACTAGCCAGAATATTGCTCAATAGGCATATTCCAGCCATCGAGAGAGCTGCTAGGGAAAAATCCACGGCCAGGCGGGCCGCTCGCAGCTTCCTGTCCGCCAGCCAGGCAAGCACCTGCAGCCGGTGGGCCTCGACATGCCGTTCAAGCTCCCCACGCGCGGCAGCACTCACACCGACCCGGTCACTGACGACCGCCTCGCTCATCAGCTCGGCGCGTAACCCCGACCTCGGGACTACGGGTCGCAGGGTGAGCAACGCAGCCCCAATCGCGGCAATCAGTAGCAGGCACATCAGTACTAGGGAGATGATCGCGAGCAGGGGCATGCCATCTGCGCTCGACAGCACGGCAACCCCTGCCGCCAGCAAACCACCGGCTATTCCACACAACGCCGTTGCTTTCGTATCTGCCCGCTGTACCTCGACAAGGGCACGCTCGGCATGCCCTTGGATTCGTTGCACCTCCGACGCAAGTCCCCATGGCTCGTGCATACCGCCCACACCCTCCGCAGCCGTCGTGTGCTTGTCATGGCGGTGACCAGCTTGCTCGCGGTCGCCAAGGCGCGTTGCCTACCGCAGAGCACGAAGAGCGCTGGGTTCCTCACTCCGGCCATCTGAAGGTGGTAGCCATAGAAGTGTCGATCTCGGCGAGTCGGCACGGACGTGGGAGCACACGGTCGAGTTCGATGTCAGCTGATAGGCGGGTGTCATGACGGGGAGGTCGCGGAGAGCTCTGCCCCGGCGTGCCCGCGGGCTGAGCAGCGGCCCGCCCTCGACTTGAAGCGACGTACTACGGCGGCATGGTGCCAGTTTCTGTTCGTCGGCGACGGGCGGTTCGAGTCAATTCGCTCGAACGATCGGGCTGACGTGGCTGGAAGCCGGTTAGACGGAGAACAGTAGGTTCCTGGCGGCGCGAGCCGGCCGTCCGCGAGTTCATCCACCGCACCCGCAAAGAACTCGGCGTCGCCGCCTGAAGCACCATCGCGGCCAGTCGCTTCTCGCGAAAGCAGCGTCGGTCGCCGCGGGTCGGCCGGAAGCAGAACCAGGCGGCCCGGGTGGACCGCGAGCCCGGCTCCGCGCACATCAGGCCGTCCCTGCCCTCCGCGCCCGCCGGTCCCTCCCGCCGAGATGGCCGCGCCCCTCCTGAACGCGGGACCGGACGGGCGGGCACGGCCAGCCCACTGGCTGGTATGGAGGCTTCGGTTCACGCGCGGCTTCTCCGAGCGCATCGAGCGGGCTGATCCACCGAACCCGGTACGCAACCCACCTAAATCTGGCAAAGCGTCAGTGTTGTGGGCAGGGGGCGGACGGTAGGGTGAGAGCCGTTCTGTAGCGGATTCCGCGGCGCCGCAGTGCAGGTAGGGAGGGTCGGCGTGGCTCTGGAGCCGAGCGCGCTCGAAAGCCGGTTCATGGACCTGGCTCTCGCGTCAGCCAATTTCGGGTTCCTGCTTCCCTACGAGCCTCTTCTTGTTCTTCACGGCGCATCCTGTGAGGCCCGCGCGGCTACTGCTCCCGCTGATGCGGTGGCGGCGGCACGCCAGTTTGGTGAGGTTCTCGCCGCTGAGGTCGGCCACCGGACCGGGGTGCGCCTGCCCGCGGGTGATCAGCCGGCCCGTCTGGACATCCTGTCTCGCGCCGGGGTGCTCGTGCCGCAGGTCCTGGACGCGTTCAACGACCTTCACCGCTTCGACGGCGGTACACGCGAGGGGCGGGAGGCGGCGGCGCACCTGGTCGAGCGCTGCTTCATGCTGGCCGCCTGGTTCTTCCGTGCCCTGACCGGCGACGCGGAGTCGATGAACTTCGTCCACGCCGCTGCGTCCGATCTGAGTGTTCTGGCGCAGCGGGTCGCTGCGCTGGAAGAGGACCTGCCCCGTCTGCGCCGCGAATTCGACCTGCGCGTCTCGCCGGTGACCCTGGCGGTCGCCGAACGTGAACAGCTGATCGTCAGCGCGCGCGATGCCGCCTATGAGCCGCTGCGCGAATCCGACATTGCCGCGGAAGTGCAGCGCAGGCTCGCCAAGGCGGGTTGGGACGTGCTGGGCGCTGGTGAGGAGACTCAGCTCAACCGCTCCCTGGGCTGCGTCCTGGTGGAGCCCCGCCTGGCTGGAGGACGGCGCGCCGACATGCTGCTGACGGTCGGCGGACAGGTGGTCGGGATCGTCGAGTGCAAGCGGGACGGTGCCGATCTCACCAACGCCATGGAGCAGGCGGGCGCACTGGCCGAGGCCCCGGCGGGCTCCTTGCCGTGGCCCGTGTGGCACTCGCCGCTGCCGTACCGGTATGTGAGCGATGGCCGGCGTCTGCTGTTCTGCGACGCCAATGACCCCGATCCGCACGCTCGCCTCGTCAGCGGCTTCCACCAGCCCCGCACGCTGGCCCGCTGGCAGCGCGAGGCTGAGGCGGACAGCGCGGCGCCGACCTACCGGGCCCGACAGGCCGCCTACCTGCTGCGGCAGGACGAGGGACTCGACCAGCTCCGCAACCCCCAGCACGGGGCGCTGCGGGCCATCGAGCAGGCCCTTGCGGCCGGTCAGCGGCGGGCGCTGGTGCACATGGCCACCGGCTCCGGGCGGAGTTTCACCGGGGTGTTCACCGCCTACCGGCAGCTCCGCTACGCGCGCGCGGGCCGGGTCCTGTTCGTGGTCGACCGAAAGCTGGCCGTGCACCAACTGACCGCTCAGCTGCGCCAGTTCAGCATGCCGGACGGAGGGCGCCGTCTCGATGACGTGTACCACGTGCAGGAGCTGACCGCGGACGGCCTGGACCTGTCGGCTTCCGTGGCCGTGGCCACGGTGCAGCGGCTGTCGGCCATGCTCGCCGGCACGCCGGCACCCGAGGACGGCTCCGACCGCGTGTCGGCGTACGAGACCGCCGAACGGCAAGCGCATCCCGATGCCACACCCCTAGAAGTGACCTACTGCGAGGCGCTGCCGCCCGACGCGTTCGATCTCGTCATCGTCGACGACTGCCACCGCGCGCTCTACGGACAGCGTCGTGCCCTTCTTGAATACTTCGACGCTCCCATCGTCGGCTTCAGCGCGACGCCGACCGCTACCGCTCTCGGATTTTTCAAGGGCAACCTGGTCGACTCCTACACTTACGAACAGGCCGTCGCCGACGGCGTCGCCGTGGACTACTCCGTCTACGAGATCCGGGTCGCCGACGACCGGCAGCCGGCGTTCGCCACCCCCGTCGACGCTGTCGGTGTGAAAGCCAACAGCTCGCGCCGCGCCCGCTACGAGGACCTGGACGAGGAGCTGGCTTCCACTGCGGGGCAGGGCCCGGCGCGAGCTGTCCCC
The DNA here is from genome assembly GCF_040628835.1 of Streptomyces sp. NPDC006134. Lineage (NCBI taxonomy): Bacteria > Bacillati > Actinomycetota > Actinomycetes > Kitasatosporales > Streptomycetaceae > Streptomyces > Streptomyces sp. NPDC006134. The sequence goes on from NZ_JBEXTV010000023.1 coordinate 67,975, forward strand.
TCCGAGCACCTGGCCGCGGTGGTGACGGCTTTCCGCGACGCGCTGCCGACCTTGTTCCCCGACCGGACGCAGCAGAGCGGCGCGCTCGGCGTGGTCCCCAAGGCCGTGGTGCTGGCGCAGGACGGATCGCATGCGGACGAGGTCGTGGAACGCATCCGCGACGTGTTCGGCGCCGGGGACGTCTTCTGCCGACGGATCACGCACCGCGACGCTCATGCGGTGCACCTGCTGCGGGAGTTCCGCACAACACCGCAGTTCCGGATCGCGGTCGTGACGGATCTGATCTCCGGGTTCAGCGACATGCGGGCGCTCGAGTGCCTGCTGATCCTGCGCGAGGTGCGCTCCGCCGCCTACTACGAGCAGCTGCTGGCCATGGGAACCCAGACCATCGCGTCCGCGGAGCTGCGCGCCGTCACCCCGGGGGCGATTGCCAAGACGCAGCTCGTGGTCGTCGACGCGGTGGGCGCTTCGCGTCACCTCCAGCCGCTGGTGAATGTGACGGATGCATCCGGGCAGGCGGGGCGGGCCGCCTTGGAGCGCCTGCTGAGCCGTGCCGCTGACGGGCTGGTGACGCCGCAGGAGACGGCCGAACTCGCCATCAGGCTCGCCCGGCTCATCCCCGCGCTCAGTGACGCCGACGGCGCCGAGATCCGGAAACTGGCGGGCCAGTCCCTGCAGGAGCTGGTGACCCGTCTCCTCGACTCCGTCGACTCGGATCACCTGGCACCACTGCGCCAGGCGGGAGGCAAGAGAGCCGTCGAGGACGAGCGGCGGGCGGCCCTTTTCCCGCTCGCCGAGAACCCCGAACTCCAAGAGGCGCTCCTTGGCCTGTACGACCGGCCAGCCCCTTTGCGGGTGGCGGCATCGAGCCGGCGTCGCCGAGAAGCGGAGACGGTGCGCGGGCGTCTGGCCGAGTTCATTGAGCGGGCCGGACCCTTCAGCTCCGCCCAGCTGTGGTGGATCGAGAAGATCGCGGACGTGGTGGCGACCGAGACCCGCTTCGCCCCGGCGTATCTGGACGGCGTCCCCTTCTCGGCGCGCGGCGGCACGGACGGCTTCCTTGACGCCTTCGGGCCCGACGCCGCGATCGACCTCCTGGACGAACTGGGCAGGGCCCTGGCGTGATGAATGAGGTGCCTGCCGGCTGGAGGATCGTCCGGCTGGCCGACGTGCTGAGCGAACCGCTGGTCAACGGACGGTCTCCGCGCCCCGGCGAGGGCGGATTGCCCGTACTGCGCATGACGGCGCTTCGGGCAGCGACTGTGGACTTCACCCAGTCCAAGAGCAGCGACCGCAGTGACGACGGCCGCGCGATACTGCTCGCTGAACACGGGGATGTGCTGGTCGGCCGGGTCAACGGTTCACATTCCCTGGTCGGCGAGGGCGCCCTGGTGGACGGCCCCCCGGCCCCGACGGCCATCCCCGACACCATGATCCGAGTGCGCGTACGCCCGGATGCCCTCGATCCGCGCTACCTCGCACATCTGTGGAAGTCGCCGGTCATGCGGCGTCAGATCGAGGCACGTGCCCGCCAGGGCGGCGCAGCGATCTGGCGGATCAATCAGCGTGATCTGGCCGACGTCCTGCTACCGCTGCCCTCTGTGGTGGAACAGCGCCGGATTGTCGGCCTGTTGGAGGACCACCTCGCCCGCATCGACGCCACCACGATCCGCACCAACGGCGCCCTCGACCAGGCCGACGTCCTGAGCCGTACTCTGACCGCGCGGGCAGGGCGCGGGGCTCTCGCCGAAGCCGCTCGGATTCCCGCGGACCTGCCCCGGGTGTCGGGTGTTGGTGACGGGACACTGCCCGGCCTGCCCGAACGCTGGCGATGGACCCGCCTTGACGATGTCGCCGAGGTCACCCGCGGCATCACCCCGCCCGGCAAGCAGGAGTGGAATCCCGCCGATGTGGACGTCTCCTGCCTGCGGGTCGCCAACGTGCAGCGCGGCCGCCTGGACCTGGACGACGTCCGCACGATCCGGCTGCCCCCACCACGGGCCCAGGCAGCTCGGCTGCGGGCGGGCGATGTGCTGCTGACGGGCGGCGGATCGAGCGACAGCCTGGGCCGCGGCTGGATCTGGGAGGAGCAACTGCCCCACTGCGTCCCCCACAGCCACCTCTTCCGTGTCCGGATCACCGCCCATCAGCTCCACCCCGTCCTGCTGGCCTGGCACGCCAACGGCTTCGGCCGCCAGTGGTGCAAACACAACGCCAACCAGACCGTGGGGCCAGCGTCCATCAGCCTTACCAGGATCCGGCTCATGCCGGTGCCCGTCGCTCCCGTAGACGAGCAGCACCATCTGGTCGCGGTGGTCCAGGCGCACACCACGGCCCTGAACGCGGCCTCCGCGGCCGCCGAACGCGCTCTCGTGGTGGCCGGACGGCTGCGGCGTAACCTCCTGGAACGCGCCTTCACCGGTCACCTGTCCCCTCCGCTTTCCCCGTCCGGGCAACAGGAGTCTGTGCTGTGAACCCCACCGTCTCCTCCCGCCCCGGATACGGCCAGGCCCTGGTGGACCGGCTGTGGAACTTCGGCAATGTGCTGCGCGACAACGGCACCTCGGGCCTGGAGTACATCGAGCAGCTGGCCAGCCTGATCGTCCTCAAGCGCGCCCACGAACAACGCCAACGCCCCCTCAACGGGCAGGACGTACTCGGTTTCGACGCCTGGGCGCAGCTCACCTCGACCGAGCGCGACCACCTGATCCCGGTCTACGAGCAGATCCTGGACCTGCTCGCCGCCCGGCCCGGAACGCTCGGGCTGCTCTTTCGACGGGCACAAAACCGCATCCCGGACCCTGCCCTCCTGCACCGATTGATCGTCGACGTGGTGGACCGCCACCAGTGGTCCGCAGGCGACATCGGTGCCGTCTTCGAGGCGCTGCTGGTCCGCATGAGCACGGACACGAAGACCGGTGCCGGCCAGTACTTCACCCCTCGGCCGCTGATCGAGGCGATCGTGCAGTGCGTCCAGCCCGGCATCGACGACACCGTCGCCGACCCGGCCTGCGGCACCGGCGGTTTCCTGATCAAAGCCTTCGACTACCTGGTCGACCACTTTCCTTCAGGTGTCACCGCGGCCCAGCGCAAGCGGCTTGACCAGGGCGCCTTCTTCGGCACCGAACTCGTCGACGCAACCGCACGGCTGGCCACGACGAACCTGGTCCTACACGGCGTCACCCGGTCCGACGAGGCCCACCCGTGCATCACCGTCGGGGACGCGCTGGCCCGCCCGCCGGTCAAGCGGGCGACGCTGGTGCTCACCAACCCTCCGTTCGGCCGCCGCTCCACCAGCGATGAGCCCTACCGGGAGGACTTCTGGACCCTCACCACCAACCGGCAGCTCAACTTCCTCCAGCACATCCACAGCCTGCTGGAGACCGACGGCCGCGCCGCTGTCGTGGTGCCCGACAGCGTGCTGTTCGAAGGCGGGCCCGGTGAGCTGATCCGGCGCCGCCTGCTGTCCGCCTGTGACGTGCACACCCTGCTGCGGCTTCCCACGGGCATCTTCTACGCCGGCGGCCTCAAGGCCAGCGTCCTGTTCTTCGACAAGCCCGACCCGCGCCCCGACGGCAGCCCGTCCACGACACGGCTGTGGGTGTACGACCTGCGCTCCCCGCACACGGCGACGGCCAAGCCCATGACGGAGGCCGGCCCCGACTACGGCGACTTCGTGTCCGCCTACCGGCCCGGCCGGCCCCGCAGCGAACGGGTCGAGACACCCCGCTTCCGGTCCTTCGCGGTCCAGGAGCTGCTCGCCAGGAGCGGCGTCAACCTGGACCTTCAGATCGCCGAACCCCCGCCCGGGCCCTTCACGCTGGAAGAGCCCGAGGCCGACCTACACCGCATGGCCCAGGAGATCACCGCTGAACTGGGCGCCGCCCTGGCCGAGTTCGCCTCCCTGACCGAAGCGCTGCGCCCCTACGGCGTGCACGCCGACAGCCCAGATGGTGAGGCGGAGCGGTGATGGCGACCAGGGGCGCCACGACCGGGAGGATGCCGTGCGGCTGCTGCGACTGAGCCTTCCCTCCTACCGGGGCCTGCACCACTTCGAGCTGGACCTCACGGACGCCCTCGACGGCGGCCATGCCATCGCCACCCTGATCGGCCCCAACGGCGGCGGCAAGTCCCGAGCCTTGCACGCGCTCGCCGAGATCTTCGGCGCCCTGCACCGGCCCGGGCGCCGTGCGGGGTTCGCCTTCGAGCTCGACTACGAGGTCCACGACAGGACGGTCCGGGTCGTTCAGACCTCCCCCGATAGCTCTCCCGAGCTGACCGTGAGCACCTCATTGGGCCGGCCGGTCCGGGTGGCCCGCGCGGTGTGGGCGCAGCATCTGCCCGATCACGTCTTCGGCTACCAGGCGCATGCCCAGGCCCCCTGGACCAGCGAGTTCGAGCAGCACCGCCGCTTCGCCGCCCGTCGCATCGGCCAATGGCGGCGGCAGTGGATGAAGGACTTCGACCACTGGCGCGCACACCACACGCCGGACGAGGCAGAGCTGTGGACCGAGCAGCTCACCCTGCCCATCAACTGCCCCCTGTACACGCCGGTGTTCCTGTGCACGCCCGCGCACCTGCCGCTCCTGCTCCTCGCGCAGACCACCCACTGGTCCGACTCGTTCGGCACCTACCTGCGCCGCCACTCCTACCTCCAGCGGGTGGCCTCCGCGGTCCTGCGGATCCGCGCGCCACGCGCCGCACGCGCCCCGCACCTGGCTGCCCTCCCGTACTGGGGCCTGGGCGGACCCGCCCGCACCCTGTTCGCGGCCGCCGCCGAATCGGGGCGATTCGGTCTCATCCCCGACGCCGACCCGGTGGACGGAGCCGGCAGCCCCGCCGAAGGGTTCCAGATCGACCTGGGCACCGCGGAGGACGTCCGCGCCTTCCGTAACCTCTTCGACAGCGACCTGTCGATGTTCGGCCTGCTCGCCACCCTGCTGGACGCCGGCTACCTCACCGTCGACGTCCGCCTGGACAAACCCGGCGCGCTCACCGTCGGCCTGGACGACCTGAGCTCCGGGGAGCAGCAACTCCTCACCATTTTGGGCCTGCTGCGACTACAGCGGACACATGAGTCGCTGTTCCTTCTGGACGAGCCCGACTCCCACTTCCACCCGGAGTGGAGCCGGCGCTGGTACTCCTCCGTGCGCAGCGTGCTGGGACCGCATCAGCACTCGCAGTTCCTCACCGCCACCCACGAACCGCTCCTGGTGGCCAACATGACCCGTGAGCAGATCCGCGTCGTCACCACCGACGTGGAGGGCCAGGCCACCGCGGTGATACCCCGGGCCAACCCGCGCGGACAAGGCGCCGGCGGCCTGCTGACCACCGACCTGTTCGACCTGCCCACCCAACTCGACGAGCACACCCAGGAGCTGATCGACCGCCAGTACGCGCTGCTCCCCGAGGCGGAAGGCGACCCGGTCAAACAGGCCGCACTGCGCGACGTCACCGCCCAGCTGGAGACCATGGACTTTCCCAACTCCGACCGTGATCCGCTCGTAGCGGCCTTCCTCGCCGAGCTCCACCGCAGACGCCTCGCGCTCCTCGAGGCCGCGCAAGGCCCCAACCCGCCCTCGCCCGAACGACTGCAGGCCCTGGTCGCCGAGCTGTTCCACGAGCGCTTCTCGTCGGTGATCTGACACCGATGAGACACGTGAACATGCAAGGGCTCACCGCCCCGCCGGCCTGGGCAACCAAGGCCAAACGCACCCTCGACGCGGTCAGAGCCGCCGTCGCCGCCGGCACCAAGCGCACATTCACCATGCACTGGACCGAGGACGCCGTACGCAACCTGCTCCTCGAACTAGTCGGCGACAAGTGCTGGTACTGCGAGACCCTCATCGTGCGCGCGGACATCACCGTCGACCACTACCGGCCGAAATCCGAAGTACTCGACGTGCCCGGCCACCCGGGTTACTGGTGGCTGGCCTACGACATGTCGAACTACCGCATCGCCTGCAGACACTGCAACAGCGGCGGAGCCCGCTACAACGGCGTCCGGGAAGGCCGCGCCAAGGGCAGCCAGTTCCCCCTCATAGGCGGAACCCGCGCCCGCACGGCAGCCGACGACCTGGACCGCGAACAACCGCTGCTCCTGGACCCAGCCCACCACAGCGACCCCGACCTGCTCGGCTTCGACAGCGCCGGCTACGCCCGGCGCAGCAACACCCCCTACTCGCTGGCCGAAACGAAACGCGGCCTGTGCCGCGCCGACGAAACCATACGGATCCTCGCGCTCAACGACTCCCACCTCGTCCCGCTCCGCAGCCGCCTCATGCGGGAGGTCGGCGTGCTCGCCCGCTACGGTGACAAGACCGACATCCAGCAGCTGATCGACGACAAAGTGGGACCCAAGGCGCCATACAGCTCGGCAGCCGCCATGGCCCTGGCCCTGCATCGCGCCTGCGACCGGCCCGCCGCCGCGCCCACCACCGCAACGACGCCCACACCCGCCGTCGACCCGGCACGCTCCCGAGTCGACCTGCAAGACCTGCTGCAACATCTGGACCCGGACGACCTGAAGGCCGGCATCACCCTCACCGGCCGGCACGAGAAGAAGGTCCACCAGGCAGTCCTGAACCACGAGGGCCAGATCAACGTCCTGGGCCGCCCCTGGCGCACCCCGACCACCGCCGCCAGGGCCGCGACCGGCAGCAACAAGATCGACGGCTGGGATTTCTGGCGTCTGACCATCGCCGGTGTGGAGCAGACCCTCGCCGAGTTCCGCGCCACGCACTTCCCGCCACCCGCACCAGCGTGAGACATGGGTGCCGGCGGTGAGGACGACGACGCGGCCCATGTTCGCTGTGCGATCCTGAGCGGCAGCCCTATCCGGGTTGAGGTGTTGTTGCAGTGATCGGGTTCAGTACGTGGTGGGCTTTGCTCCGCTATTTGGACATCTGCGAACTATGCAACCAAGCTCAGGCTACCCGAGTTGATCGAGCAGCCCGTGGACTCCACCAGAGCGACCGCTTGAACTCCTCCGAAATACCGCTGTGCAGCCATGGCGACACCTCCATCTCGGACCCCACGATCCGATCCTCAAGAGACGCCCACAAACGAGGAAACCCCACCTGCGGACTCGACCTGCCGAATGCACTCGTGGAGTGGGTCACGATGCTCGTGGTCACCCGTGAGGGCGACCGCTGCTGCAAGCCCCGTCCGTCCCAACGTGCGCTGGTGGCAGTGGTGTACCTGCGTGAGCACACCACCCGGGCGAGGATTGCCGCCGGGTTCGGAATCAGCGAGTCCACCGCCCAGGCTTACACCACCGCGATCGTCGGCCTGCTCGCCGAACGAGCGCCCGGCCTGCTCAAAACCCTGCGCGAGGCAGACCCGGACTTCCTCCTGCTCGACGGCAGGCTTGCCGAGTGCGACCGCGGCGGCGACGGACGCGCCGACTCCCACAAGCACCGCCGACACGGCGTGAACGTGCAGGTGGTCACCGATCCGGGCAGCCGGCTCCTGTGGCTCTCTTTTGGTGCGTTCGCGATGGCGGTGCGGGAATCCTGGCCGAGGGCGGTGAGCGCCGCGTCTACCGGACACCTTGGGCGGATGTCCAGGTGGCGAACTGTTCGCGCCCGGTGGCGGTGAGGGTGAAGACCGAGGCACGGCGGCCGGTAGGCACATTCTTCCAATGGAGATCACCGGCGAACGAGCCAGGCAGCAAGCTCAGTGGCGTTCTGTTAGCAGGTCACTGGCCTTGGAAGGCGACCGCGTCGGGATGGTTGGTGAGCCACCAGCGGCATACGTTCCAGTGGTTGTCCTTGCCGCCCGCGTCGTCGAACGTCACCACGGCAACGACCGGGCCGCTGCAGTGAGGACTCGGTCGGGTGTGCATGCTGCACCTGAGCTGGTTGTCCGGCGACACCTCGTCGATGGCCGTGATGACGGATTTCATGTCATGAGCCTACGGCGATGTCGAACAGGTGCTTGCCTCCTTGATGTCAGTGGCATTGTGCCCGGCCGCAGGGAAGAGGGACGAATGACCCGGCCCGGGGCCAAGTCCGGCGACGGCCTGCTACCGGATGCTTCTCTTGACTTCGGTCACGATGGTCCCAACCTTGCCTGGGCCCTGTGCCGTGCGGCCAGCGCTCTGGCCGAACTCTCTCCAGACACGGGGGTGCTCGGCGGTCACAGGCTGCCGTTCACCGGTCATGCCCTGGACCAGGCAATGGCCGCTGCGCTCGAGGCGGTGCTCGAGCCACTCTCTGGACGCGAGGAGACTGTAAGCCCTGCCGCTCGGGCGGTCCCATGTCAGGTACTGCACCTGCAGTTGCCCGTCGGTGTCGTACCAGAAGGGGCGGTCCGGGTCGCGCCGCAGCCTGCTGTCTCTCAGGAGTGGGTCACTGAGCAGCGTCACGGAGACGGATGCGTCGAGGGAGCAGTCCAGGCTCTGACCATTCCAGTTGTAGGTCTGGTCGGTCGGAATAGCGGTGACGGGTTCCCCATCGGGGTCTGTGGCGAACACCATCCGGCCCTGCGGCTGTGCGGCGAGGGTGCGCTCCAGCCAGTCGTCCTCGTCACCTTCCATCGGACCGTCCGCCCACTGCTCTGCGAGCTCCAGGAGCAGCTCTTCCCGACGCTTCTCCCTGCGCTCCCGCCAGATGGCGATGGCGACACTCCTCTCCGATGCCGGTGGCCCAGGGGCTGGCTCCGGAGAGGAGAGATCATCGTCCTCTGGGACAGGGGAGTCGTCCTCACCGTGATCGGATTCGTCGTACTGAAAGCTACTCACATGCCAGGACTCGGGTTCCGGATCGGTCCAGGGACTGGGGATGGTGGGGAAGTCGGCCAGGAGAAGGCTGTGGCGATCGGGCCCTTCGGGCATCAGCCGGTTTGTGAACGAACGTCCCTTAAGCCATGTGAGCAGGCTGGTGAGTTGGGGGGCAGGCACGAGCCAGCTGTGGATGCGGTGCCATTGCTCTCCCTGGCCACGGGTGACGTTCCATCCTCGGCCGTCGTGGTCGTCCATGGCCTGTTCGTAAAGGACGATCCACTGCCTGCCGTCGCTGTCGGTGCGGATGCCCAGTTCGTCGAGGTCGGGCAGGTTGTCCGGACGGCAGATCCATTCGTCGACGCCCTCGTCGTCGGGCAGGTCGGGGACAGGTGGTGCCAGCGGGTGTGCGGGGTCGGCGATCGCGAAAGTGGCGTGGTCGGCTTCGTCTGGACTGTTGTCGTCGTCGGTGTCGGAGAAGGGGTGTCGGGCCGGAGGAAGGGAGGGGTCGATGTCGAGCAGCGACAGTCGTGCCGCTCCGGGGTATTCGGCGGCGTCGTGCTCGGTTTGCCGGTGGGGGTGCCGGTGGTTCGCCAGGCGTTCCACGAGCTCGTGGAGGGCCATCCACTGGTACTTCTTGCCGACCCGTTCGCCCTTGTGTGACTGGCGGGAGCCAGAGTGGCGGGAACGCATGTTGTCGAATTCGGCGAAGAGTTCAGGCGTCCAGCCCAGGCTGGCGACGCGGGCGAGGACCCAGCGTGCGGCCCACTGTGCGTCGACGTGGGCAGCGGCGAGGCGTTCGTCGTCGGCCGGGGGCACTCGGCAGGCCCGCAGCAGCGCGTACTGGTCCGGGTCGAGGACGTCCCTTGCCTTCCTCCCGGTGAGGAGTTGTTCAACGGCAGCCAGTGTGCTCAAGGCGGGCCGGACGGACTCCGGAAGGCTTTGCGCGAAGGCCGGAATACGGGCGGGGTCGACGACGACAGGATCGTCGGCGCGCTGCCACGCCGGCCGACGGGGATAGTCGGTCGACAGCGGCAGCAAACTGAAGTGCCTTACGGCCGGCCGGACCTGGTAGTCCGCAAAGTCTCCCAGGGGTGAAAGGGACGAGCGGAGCGATCCCCACAGCGACTTGTTCTGCTCCCGCCGCGGGAAGAGCACGTCGAGGTCCTCCTCCGTAGGAGCCTGCCCGATCGGAGGGCAGGCGTGTGGATGCCTGACCGCGTTTGCTTCCTCGCCGGTGACGGCTCCAGCATGGTGCGCCAAGGTCACAACGCGTGTAGCCGCTTCGCACAGCAGCCCGTTCCGTGAGGCGTGCGCGGGCGAATCGACCGCGCCGTAGGAGTACGTGAGGAGCCGCCGAGCGACTGTCCCGAGGAGGTCGTGCTTGCCGTCGTCCTCGCTGCGACGGGCCAGGACTCCATAAGCAACCCACACCAGACGCTCGAAGAGGTAGGGATCATCGATCTTCTCCGCGTCCTCGTGGAGGAATCTGTCCAGGAGGGAGACGAGAACGTCTCCGTGCCCCAGAAGCAGCTGCACCAGGGCCTTGGTGGCCCGGTCGCGCAGGAACCGGTTGGAGGACGTGAGGGTCCACACCAGTGTCGTAGCGGCCAGCCGGACGACTTCCTCGTGGTCGGCTCCGGCCGTCTGCACCGGTCGGCGGGTCCGGTCCCCGAGCCGACGCCGGACCGTGAGGGATGCAGGGTGGAGATGGCGCGGGGTGGGGTACTGCTCGGCCCAGCGCAGCAGCCGGTGCAGTGCCGTGACGTCCCACAGCAAGGAGTAGGTCTCTACGCCCCACCACGCGTCGCGCTCGGGCCGCGGTTTTCGCAGCAGCACCCGGTGGAGACGGTCGGCGTTCAGCAGATGCCCCGGCTCGGCGGTGACCGCTACCGCCGCCTCTAGCACGTCGGAATTGCGTCCGTGGCGTGCGGCGGTCTCGTTGAGGAGCTCGATGGTGCGTTCGTTGACGCTGCGTGTGCTGCGCAGTGGAAGCGTTTCCAGGAAGCTGCGGGCCAGCCGGTAGCCTCGTGCGTCCGCGCGTCTGCCGGGGCCAGCTGTGGCCTCTGCGGATGTGGGAGAGGCGGCCAGCAGGTCGATGAGTTCCGTCCCGGTTTGTTCGGGCAGGAGAATCGACGCTGCTTCCTGGTAGTTCGGGGCAGCCTGCCTCAGCCAGCTTCGCAGCGCGGAATCGGCGGTCAGTGGGTGTCCTTCGCGTAGCGCGTCGATCTCGTCCTGGTGGGCAGCGAAGACCGACCGTACAACGCGGTCGTCGCCGAACGCCTGGTAGGGGAAACCGATACCGGTTGCCTGGTCGGCCTTGTAGGTCCGCTCGTTGGACACCAGGCCCTGGGCGAGGAGCTGCCCGAGCATCGTGGCCGGCCACGACGTGGCCGCCGGTGCGTACGCGTCGACAAGAGCGCGGGCTTCATCACGTGGCAGCACGGAACGCCGTGCGGCGGCCATGCGCGCCGCCAGGGCGTCCACCGCACGGTGCACGGGCCGCTCCAGGGGATCGAGTCCGAGCCGGGAGCAGATGGTCTCCGCACGGTGGTCGACATAGGCGTCGAACACCGCGCTCCGGTCACGCGGATGGCCGCCCGAGCCGCCACGCTCCAGGCTCTTGCTCAGACTGTCCGCGTACAGCTTTACGAACAAGGGGTTGGTGAAGACCGAGGCCAGCAGGGGAGTGTTGGGAAGAACCGCCGCCACATCCCGCAGGTAGCTCTCCAGCCCCTCCATCTCCCGTCCTGCAAAGCCGGAGTGCACGGAGACTGGCACATCGAAGCGATCAGGCACGACGATCGACTTGAAGGTTGAGCGGCAGGACACCAACAAAGCGATGTGCTGGTACCCGGCCAGACGCACCTGCAGCGCGAGCAGTTCGCTCTTCCAGTTCCCGGCGTCGTCGGAGTCATTGAGCGCATCGATGATCAACAGGAAGCGGCAACCGCTTGCCGCGCCAGCGGCGTCCATCGCCTGGAGGAAGTCCCGCTCGGCAAGCGGCCCCAGGCCACGCTTCTGCGCGACCTCACTCAGCGTGTTGTGCCCGGTGAGCTCCTGCCCGAACACCACCAGCGCCGGACGGCCCTCGTCTACGGCCCGCCGCGCGGCGTCGACCAGCAAGTGCGTCTTGCCCTGCCCTGCCTCCCCCAGGAGCAGCCAGGTCTTCTTCTCCGCTGTCTGGGCAGCGGGACTCCGCAACAAGCCGTCCAGGCGCTCGCAGGCGTCGAAGGCACGAGCCAGAGCGCGCTCGCACAACCATTGCACGCTCTGCACCGCGGTCACCGGAGCGTTTGCGCCCCGTCCGGCCGCAGGTATGGCGTCGTCGCTTTCACGCTCTTCCTCGGTGAACCGGTTAGCCAGGTCCTTGAACTCACCCAGCCGCTCCAGCATGTCCTCCACCACAGCAGAACTCTGCTCGGCGGGGAAACCGGACGTTGCGCATGCAGCGGACAGGTCGTGGACCAAGGTGTGGGCGCCTTCCCGCAACGCGGGCGTCCACGCGTGCACCCACCGCGCCAGCGCCTGATGGTCGGGGCTGCTGGCCGGCGCGGGATAGCTGTCGTACCAGCGTGTCATCTCGGAAAGGAGGGTCACCACAGCGGCCTGCAGATCCCGGGATCGCTGGACGCCCTGCCTCAAGAACTCCTGCGGCAGGGCGCACGCATCCGCCACACGCGCAAGGGGCAACGTCACATGATGCTCGGGTGTGTACCGCGCCTCGGCCAGACGCTCAGCAAGCGTGACCTGTTCCCTGAACCACTCGCTGCCCAGCGCCCGCCGTTCGAAGAAGAACCACTGACGCCCCTCATTTCCAGGCCGGGTCAACCGCTCCAGCAGCTCACCGCCACCGACGTAGCGGATGTCCACGTCGGCAAGACCGGGCAAGTCCTTCTTCCACCGGGCGACGTTGCTGTTCCACCGCTCCCTCGCACCGGTACGCGCCTTCCCGCGCGGGGTGACAGGGGTGGGGTCGGAGAGGTCGAAGGGGGTGAGGAATTCAAGTCGGACGATCTTCCGGTTCGCGATGTTCTCACCGACTGTTTTGGCGCTCTTCTTCGCCTGAGGGATGAGATCGTCGATGTTGTGGACGAACTTGACCTGGTATCCGTGCGCAGCACTGCCGTCGGGCGCCTGGTCATACCATTCGACGCCGCCGTCCGGAGCAGCAGTCTTGATCGTCTCCCAGCCCGGAGGCGCCGGCGTCCGGAGCTGGAAACAGAGTTCCTCGAACGCGCGATGCTGGCTGCCGTCCCATTCCCGGATGCTGTGCCAGTTGTGTGCCCTGCTGTCGTTCGATGCCACTGCCGTCCTCTGACCGTCCCGCCGCCCCACTGTGCGCGTGTCGGATCCCAGCGTAGAGGGCTGCGCTGACACACCAAGTTTTCCTGGGTCGATGGACCGGATCAGGCGTAGGAATTCCGTTGTAGCCGGTGCTGACCCGAGCGCTGCCGGCCATGACGGTCAGGAGTGGACGGTAGTCAACGCCTTGTCAGCGCGCTCAGTCATGTTGAGCATCGGTTCGGTCGAAGTCATCCGGCAGTGATCGAGTCATGCCGCTGTACCGGGATCGATGGGACGGTTGTGCAGTGCCGTCCCAGGCGGAGGTCTGACTCATGAGATCTATGACCGAAGTGTCCAGCCACAGACCTGTCGACTGTCGTCGCGGGATGCTGCCTGCCACCGAGCCACAGGGCGTGTCCCAATAGGGGCCTTGCCGAGTTCAGGCGCCATCATGGTTCAGACCGTCCATGCGGGCCGGTGCGATCCGCCCAGCACGTCACCACCCGGGAGGCGAACCACCATGACGACCAGACAGCGCAGCACCTCCTCGAACACGGACCCGCCCGTGCGGAGAGAGGTCGTACTGGGCGTGGACACGCACGGCGAGATGCATGTCGCTGCCGTGACCTCCCCGCTGGGGAAGGTCCTGGGTAACGAGTCGTTTCCGGCCACGGCGGCCGGCTATCGGCAGCTGCTCGTGTGGGCCCGCAAGCGGGGGACGGTGCGTCGGGCCGGCGTGGAGGGCACCGGCACCTTCGGCGCGGGCCTGTCCCGCTACCTGGTGACCTAGCAGATCCAGGTGTTCGAAGTGAACCGGCCCGACCGGTCGGCCCGCCGGTTGCTCGGTAAGTCGGACCCGCTCGATGCGCAGGCCGCAGCGCGAGCCGTGCTCAGTGGTCGCGCCCGGGCCCAGGCCAAATCCGGCGACGGACCCGTGCACAGCGCCCGGATCTACAAACTCGCCAAGGACTCCGCGGTCAAGGCCCGCACTCAGGCGATCAACCAGCTCAAGGCCGTCCTGGTCATCGCCGACCCCGCCCTGCGGGAGCGGTTGTCGACCTTGGGCAATGCCGAGCTGTTCCGCACCTGCGCGACCCTCAGCCCGCCCGATGGTGGGGGAGACGAGGACGCGGTGGCCCAGGCCACCCACATGACGTTGCGCATGCTCGCCGAACGCATCGAACAGCTCAGCGGACAGATCAACGAGCTGAACCAACGCCTGACCCGGCTCGTCGAACGCTACGCGCCGCAACTGCTCGTACCGGTGGGCATCGGCCCGGACAGTGCCGCCACTCTCCTGATCACCATGGGGGACAATCCCGAGCGACTGAACACTGAGGCGTCCTTTGCTGCCCTTTGCGGAGTCAGCCCCATCGAGTACTCCTCTGGCCGGCGGTGCACGCGTCGGCTCAACTACGGCGGCGACCGTCAGGCGAACGCTGCCCTGCACCGCATCGTGTTCACCTGCCTGCGCCACGATCCGCGCACCCGGGCGTACTACGAACGCCGCACCCAGGAGGGCAAGACCCGCGGTGAGATCATCCGATGCCTCAAGCGATATGCCGCCCGCGAGGTCTTCAACCTGGTCAGACCGGTTTCCCGCGCCCCCGCGTTATAGGGGCCTCGTCGTAGCGGTCCTAGGATGTCGGATGGCCCCCAACGCTGGCATCGTTGTACTCCGGAACTCCGCTCTCGAGTACACGGAGCAGGGATGCCGTGACGACGCGCGTCTTACGGCCGATACGCAGCACGCGGCAGGGAAACTGCCCGCTGCGGATCAGGTCGTATCCCTTTGCACGTGAGAATCCGAACGCTCTTGAGGCGTCCTCCACGCTCGCCGTTCCGTTCCAGGTGGCGCGGATGTGGGCAGAGCTAAAGGGAGGGGCCAGGGCTTCGTCGATTCCTGTGTACATCCGAGTTCTTTCGTCTTGACCGGTTGCCACCCCATTCCGGGCCTACGGAGGTCACTCGCGCAGGTGCTCGGGGCCACCGTCAATACTCCGTACCATCGCCGGTTTGGCTAACCGGCGATTCTGGGCTATGTTGTCCCGCCTTCCGTAGAGAACCGCCTCTGGCGGAGTGAAGTCCGATCACGGAGAGCGAGTTGTGTCCAGTGAGTGACGCCATTCGCGGCGCTGCATCAAACGGCAGCGGTCGCCCAGCAGTACGAATTGCAAGCGCATCTGTTACCAGTGAAGTACGTCGTCAAGTTGTTCAGTTAAGGGAGCTGACCTGCGGTGATTCCACCGTTCCTGCCGCTGACCTGGGGAGTTGTGCCTTTCAGCGTCTTTCACGAACATGCAGTCTTGTGTGGACGATTCTCCCCACGCGCTCCCCAGCGACGCGGATACTCCCCAGATTCTCCCCAGGGAAGCCGTCGTCGAGAGCAGTTCCCGGTGGCAGCGTGTTCCCGGCCCACCAATAGGTGGACGCGCTGAGTCACTGATGCGAGCTGACCGGTTTGGAGCGGGCAAGGCGTCTCCGCGGTCAGTTGCCCCGTACAGCTCAACCGGACCACCCCTGCGTCGGCGGGGAGGACGCTCCCATCAGCTCGCCGGGATTGCGTACCCGCGGATCACCCTTGCGTTGCCGGCGGGGAGGACGAGAAGCCGACCATCTACCCGATCCGGGACTTCGGATCACCCCCGCGTCGGCGGGGAGGACGGTCGGCCCTTGCGCGGGCCCTCCGGCGTGGCGGATCACCCCCGCGTCGGCGAGGAGACTCGAGGAACGCCTCAGCCGCCTTCTTCCCGCCCGGAACACCTCCGCGTCGGCGGGGAGGACCCCCGCGCGGTGAGCACGTTGACGACCGACCGCGGACCAACCCCGCATCGGCGGGGAGGACGAGCCGCCCCAGCCCACCGCCGGCCCCGGACCCGGACTACCCCCGCGTCGGCGGGGAGGACGGTGGCGCCGCCCCGCTGTGGTGCCGGAGTGCCGGACCACCCCCGCGTCGGCGGGGAGGACTGACACGTCTGCAACGCCGTGCCGTCATTGGCCGGACCACCCCCGCGTCGGCGGGGAGGACGCGATCAAGTCCGTGACCCTGAACATGGACGACGGACCACCCCCGCGTCGGCGGGGAGGACGAGCGCACGGACGGCGCCTTGCTGCCGTCCGCCGGACCACCCCCGCGTCGGCGGGGAGGACCCCGGCGCCGGTCTCACGCACCACTGCGACGGCGGACCACCCCCGCGTCGGCGGGGAGGACCATCTTCCGGCGCCGCATCATCGCCCGCATGACGGACCACCCCCGCGTCGGCGGGGAGGACGAGCCCGGCCCCGACGCCCTCGTGCTCCTCGGCGGACCACCCCCGCGTCGGCGGGGAGGACGCCACGTTCAAGGACCGGGATATGCGGAGGCACGGACCACCCCCGCGTCGGCGGGGAGGACGGGCCGCGCTGCTCCTCGAACGGGACGTCCACCGGACCACCCCCGCGTCGGCGGGGAGGACTGGGCCCGGCACTCCCGCTCCATGAACGGCTACGGACCACCCCCGCGTCGGCGGGGAGGACGAGCCCGGCCCCGACGCCCTCGTGCTCCTCGGCGGACCACCCCCGCGTCGGCGGGGAGGACGCCACGTTCAAGGACCGGGATATGCGGAGGCACGGACCACCCCCGCGTCGGCGGGGAGGACGGGCCGCGCTGCTCCTCGAACGGGACGTCCACCGGACCACCCCCGCGTCGGCGGGGAGGACTGGGCCCGGCACTCCCGCTCCATGAACGGCTACGGACCACCCCCGCGTCGGCGGGGAGGACGCGAGGATCTTCTCCGCCAGCCCCTGAACTCGCGGACCACCCCCGCGTCGGCGGGGAGGACCCAGGAGTCGCATTCATCGCACCATCCGTCCGCGGACCACCCCCGCGTCGGCGGGGAGGACGGGGCCCGGGGTCAATGGAGTCGGTGGTCAGTCGGACCACCCCCGCGTCGGCGGGGAGGAGGTCTGCCCGAGCTGCCGCAGGGAGGAGGTGAGCGGAACCACCCCCGCGTCGGCGGGAGGACGGGTAAAGCGCCAGCTCGGCCTGCGTCCGCGCCGGACCACCCCCGCGTCGGCGGGGAGGACGAACGCGACCTCGAAAACAGACCCCACGTCGTCGGACCACCTTCGCGTCGGCGGGGAGGACTCGCGAGACGGAGACGCCATCATGGCACTCGGAGGACCACCCCCGCGTCGGCGGGGAGGACAGGACGAGCCGGACATGGCCCGCACCTGGAACCGGAACACCCCCGCGTCGGCGGGGAGGACTGGGTGCACGGCACGAGGGAGGGCGTCCAGCACGGACCACCCCCCGCGTCGGCGGGACTGCGCCGCGCTGCGCTCCTCCATCTCCTGGAGCGGACCACCCCCGCGTCGGCGGGGAGGACGCACCGCCACCGAAGTGGCTCGCGTCGATGAACGGACCACCCCCGCGTCGGCGGGAAGGACTCCCCAAGAACCTCTACGTGGCCCCTGGGGACCGGATCACTCCCGCGTCGGCGGGGAGGACCGCTGCCAATCCGGGGCCCGCTCCACCAGCACCGGATCACCCCCGCGTCGGCGGGGAGGACTCCGGCGTGTCCCGGGCTTCGTCCCGGGCGCGCGGATCACCCCCGCGTCGGCGGGGAGGACCGTCCGTCGGTGGGGTTGATGAAGACCTTCCGCGGACCACCCCCGCGTCGGCGGGGAAGGACGCCCTCGACCGGCCGCGCGGGTGGACCTTGCCGGATCACCCCCGCGTCGGCAGGGAGGACCGAACTGGGGCAGGATGCCCTTCGCGTATGCCGGACCGCCCCAGCGTCGGCGGGGAGGACGCAAACGCGGCGTAGCCTTCCACAACCGTGCGCGGACCACCCCCGCGTCGGCGGGGAGGACACGCCGACCGAGTAAGACCCCACAGCCCCCGTCGGAACACCCCCGCGTCGGCGGGGAGGACTCAGAGGCATCCGGACCGGCCGGAAGTTGAGCCGGATCACCCCCGCGTCGGCGGGGAGGACCGCGTCCTTGAACCCAGCTCCGGCAGCGGCAACGGATCGCCCCCGCGTCGGCGGGGAGGACGTCCAGTCCGCCACCGAAGATCACAGCATTCACGGACCACCCCCGCGTCGGCGGGGAGGACAACCGAAGGGAGAACGACACCCTGTCCGAGAACGGACCACCCCCGCATCGGCGACGAGGACCTTGCCCGGGCGGTGAAGGAGTACACCAACGTCGGACCACCCCTGCGTCGGCGGGGAGGACGCGACGATCACCAAGGCCGAGGTGTACCTGTACGGACCACCCCCGCGTCGGCGGGGAGGACCGCGCTGCGTCGGGGTCGGCCCACGGATCCGTCGGATCACCCCCGCGTCGGCGGGGAAGACTCTGGCCCTGTACGCCGATCCATGCTTGGGCGACGGATCACCCCCGCGTCGGCGAGGAGGACCCGTGACCCGCGCGCTCACCACCCCGTCCTGGCGGACTACCCCGCGTCAGCGGGGAGGACGTGTCGTGCTCGTCGGGGGTGGACCGGGTCGTCGGACCACCTCCGCGTCGGCGGGGAGGACAGGCTGTGGAGCAGGTCGTAGTCCTCCGCGAACGGAACACCCCCGCGTCGGCGGGGAGGACGTCGTGCACTACGACCCCGACGCCGAAGAGGGCGGAACACCCCCGCGTCCGCGGGGAGAACACCGTCTACATGCTGCTGCGCTGCAACGCTTCCGGAACATCCCCGCGTCGGCGGGGAGAACACCGCACAGGACTCGGCGAGCAGGTCGATGAACGGATTACCCCCGCGTCGGCGGGGAGGACCTGTACATCACCTTGCCGTCCGCGTCCACGCACGGATCACCCCCACGTCGCGGCGGGGAGGACGCCAGCAGGACGGCCTCAGCCCGGTCAGGGGACGGATCACCCCCCCCGCGTTGCAGGGAGGACCAGAACGAGCGGGTCGGCCCCCTTTGTAGCCGGATATCTCGTCCTGCGGGGTATCCCCGCTGCGCGGAATGTGTTCAGCCAGCGGCGATCGTCTTGAAACAAGAGGTGACGGACCCCTGGGGTCCGTCACCGTTGGCTCAGATGAGCCAGCTGACGAGTTCGCTGATCAGGGCACGGATCACCGCGCTGACCACTACGCGTGAGGCTTCGAGTAGAACCTCGCGACGCAGGACGAACTTGTGCAGGAACCGGGACACTGTATCTCCATGGCACAGACAGAGCCGAGGTTGCGCCACATCCCTCGAGAGGGTCGTGCGTTCTTCTCGAAGTTGCCGTTGCCTGGAGAGCCAATGAGGCTCCGCGCACCTCCCAGGGAGGCGTGCAGCGGTATGTACTCTACGACGGGAACCCGTTGGTGTAGCAGTGGTTGAGGGAATTACCCCCGCCGGCCTTCGAATAGGTGAAGCGGGATGAAGGCACACCTGCATGGATCCGCGACGAGGAGCACCCCATGTCTCTGGACTCCCGCCTGTGGGGCAAGGCTGCCGGGCTGGGCAAGAACGCCCGCGGAGCTCACCGCACGCACCCTCTGATCTGTCATCTGCTGGATACGGCAGCCGTCGCTGAGGTCGTCTGGGATGAGCTGCTGACCGCGCACCAGCGGAGCATGGTGGTCGGGGCGCTGCAGGTTCCGGACGAGGAGGCGCGGGCGCTCGCGGCGTTCTGGGCGGGGCTGCACGATATCGGGAAGATCAGCGTGCCGTTCCAACTGCACCGGAACGGCCCGAAGTACGCGGACGGAGGGCTGCTGGCGCAGGAGCTGAGCGGTGAAGAGGGGTACGGATTTGCGGCCGGCGCCGCGCAGGACAGGCAGTCGCATGAGGCGGCGGCGCACTGGTGGCTGGCGGGGATCTTCGCGGAGATCGGCTATCCGTCGTCGAAGCGGCGTCCGCAGTCCCAGCTCAGTCACGCGGTGGCCCAGTTGCTCGGTGGGCACGGCGGTCGCTTCCACCCGGTCGTCTACGACAAGGATTCGAGGTGTCCGGTCGCTCGCCACCCGGGTCTGGGCACGGGTAGGTGGGAGGAGCAGCGGCGGAAGCACTTCGATGAGGTGCGCAGAGTGACAGGGGCGAAGTCGGTTCCGCAAGGGCGGATGACGCCGGGAGCGGCTGTCGTTCTGACGGGGTTGGTGACCTTGTCGGACTGGCTGGCCAGTATCGACGATGAGATTCGGGCCAGGCTCAGGGAGGAGGGGTGGGCTGGAACTCCTGAAGACCTGGATGCTTACTGGCAGGTCGCCCGCGCAGCGGCTTCCCGTCTGGTGCAGCAGAGCGACCTGCTCGGGACGGGTTTCGCGCGGCCGGCCCCGGTTCAGTGTGCTGGTGGGACGAGTCTCGGGGCGAGCGTGGCGGGCCAGTTGCCTGATCTGGTGGCGGAGCACGGGCCGGGCTTGGTGGTCGTGACGGCTTCGCCGTCGGAGGAGCGTACGGAGGCAGCTCTTCGTGCAGCGGCGGTCCTTGGGCATGCAGCGCACGCGCGCGGTCTCTTCTATGCGCTGCCGACCGGCTCAGCGGCCGACAGCCACATGGCGCAGGTGCATGCCTTCGCTGAGCAGGCCCTGACGGGTCCCTGGCGGTCGCTCCTGCTTCACAGCTCTTCGCGGTTGAAGCCGGCGGAAGCCGCGAAGCAGTGGGCGCATGCGAATGCGGCCGGTGATGTCAGCGCGGAGCCTGGTGAGGAGTGGGCCCTGGCAGCGAACAGCTGGCTCAATTCCCATCACCGCGCGCTCCTGGCCGCGCTCGGCACGGGGACGGTGGACGAACTTCTCCAGGCGGTCATGCCGGTGAAGTTCAACGTGATGCGGCTTTTTGCCTTCTCCGGCAAGGTCGTCGTGGTGGATGAGGCCCATGCCCGTGGTGCCTGGGGGCAGAAGCTGATGCTCCGGTTTCTGGAGTGGGCCGCCGCGCTGCGGATTCCCGTTGTCCTGGCCGCGATGTCTGCGGACAGGTCGGTGGACGCGATGCTGGCGGCCTATCGCCGTGGCGCTGGAGGGGGCAAGGAGCCGATGGTGCAGCCTCGCCGGCTGCCTGCTTGGTCGTTCGTGGATGCTAGTTGCGGAGGCGGGCACCTGCCCCGGCAGCCTGCGGGGGCCGTTCGTGCTGGCACACTCAGTATCGAGGTGCTTGACGGTGCGCCGTACGAAGAGATCCAGGCGGCTCTTGCACCCCTGGTCGCGGCCGACGACGGCAGGGCCGTCATCTACCGGCCGACGCCTGCGGAAGCCATCCGTACGTTCCGTCAGCTCTCGCAGGACCTGCCCGGCCTCGATGTGACGTTGGTCCATGAACAGATGCGCAACAAGGACCGATGGCAGCGTCTCGCGGCCTGCCGGAGCACCTTCTCTCCCGACGGCGGCGTCAGCGGCCCCTGCGTGCTGGTGACGACGCCGATGCTGGAACATGTCAGGGGCCTGCGCTTCGACCTCGTCGTATCGGGGCTGGCACCGCTCGCGGACCTGCTGGCCCGTGCGGCACAGAGCGCGGGTGACCAGCCGCGGCTCGTGGTGCTCCGAGCGGACGACAAGTCCGAACTGGACGATGCCGCGCTGGTGCGGCGTACTGACATGGTCCTGGGGGCCGGCAGGACGGTTTCCATGCCGGAAGAAGTGCCCCTGCTGTTGGACGAGGTGTACGCCGACGAGCTCGTCGACGGGCTGGGGAAGGATGCGGCGCGTGAGCTTCGGCAGCTCGACAACCGGCGGACGGTCCGAGAACGAAGAGCCACCGGTACTGCGGGCTGGCTGGAGGTACCGGGGCCGCGGGAGCTCGATGGCGACCTCGGCCTGCTGAGTCGCGACCATCCCGGTATGGAGCCCGAACTGCTCTCTTGCGTGCTCGGTGAGGAGATGGTGCATGTGGTGTGCCTGTACCCGGGGTCTCTCCTTCAGGACGGGGTCCTCGCGGAGAAGCTTGTGCTTGATCGCAACAAGCGCAGACCGAAGCAGCCGGGCCAGCTTGTCCCTTACCTGATCCCAGTACCGCGGCGACTCGTCGACGGCGTGGCGGGCGATGCAAACAGTGCCTGGCGCGGCATGGCCGCCCTGAAGACCGTCCTCCGGCTGAACATGACCCCGGAAGACGGCGCATGGGTGCGGGCCGGCGAGAGGCACCGTTTCCATGTCAGCGAGCTGGGCTTGATCGTTGATCAGTTGCCTTAACGGCCTGCACCCGCCTCGCTTGTCCTTCTAGTATTCGGTGACGTGCACCGATGGGGGGGAGGGGCGTGACCACGTCTGCGTCCGATCTGATCGACCGGCCATGGATTCCGGTCGCGTGGGTGGAGGGGCGGTCGGGCCCACCTGAAGTGGGTCTCAGGGATCTGTTTGTGCACGCGCGAGAGATCCGCACTCTGCTGATCCCGGAAGCTCCGGCTCACTCGGCGCTGCTGCGCCTGCTGTATGCGCTGACCGCCCGGATCACCGCTCTGGACGAGGCAGGGCCCGGAAGCTGGGGCGACCGGCGGGAACAAGTCCTCGAACAGGGATTTCCTGAGGAGAGCATCGAACTGTCTGACGGCCGCAAGGCCGGCATTGAGGGCTACTTCGGTCAGTGGGGCCACCGCTTCGACCTGTTCGATGGTGATCGTCCGTGGCTCCAGGACCCCCGCCTCCCTGACCAGTGCGACAGGAACAACACGGCCGGCGTCCACAAGCTGGTCATGAGCCGGGCAGCGGGCAACAATCACTCCTGGTTCGGGCACTGGAGCCACGACAGTCCCGTACTGCCCAATCTTTCGCAGGCGGCACTGTCGCTGCTGACCTGGCACTTCTGGGGAGACCCGGGCGCCCTTTCCAGGCGTGAGGTCGGGCATGTGAGGAGCCACTATGCGAAGGCTTCACCACTGCGAGCCGCGTTGTCGTATCACCCTCAGTGCGACAACTTGTTCCTGACGCTGCTGGCAGGTCTGACCCCACCGGACGGCGACGTCAGCCGGCTGACTGACCTGTGTCCTTGGGAGCGCGAGGACCTCCCGGACCCGCTTGCGCCGATGCCCGAGCCGCAGGGCCCCTGCTCACGGCTCACCGCCTGTTCACAGCACGCGTTGTGTCTTGTCCCCGCCCCGGACGGTGAGCATACGGCCGACGCGTACATCACCTGGGCTTATGACGCCGAGCGGATCCGGCCGGAAGACGACTACCTGATCTGGGACATCGCCAAGGACGGGAAGACGTTCCCCCGGCTCGCCTCCTCCTCTCGCTCGTTGTGGCGGGACATCGACGCCCTTCTGCTCAAGCAGCTGGATGATTCAAGCCCCATCCAGCCGAAGGTCATGGACCATGCCTTCGACGTCAGCGAGTACGTGCGGGTACGCGCGCTCGGCTTCGAACAGGACGCCAGCCAGGCAGGCAACCACCAGTACGTCGACTCCGTGACCCCGGTGCTCCTGTCCCGGGTGGAGGAGGATGCGGCGAGCACCGAGCGGCCCGTACGCCAGCTCCGTGAACTCGGCGAGCTCTTCGGGGACCGGCTGGAGCAGGCCACGAAGGAAGCCTGGCTGAAGTACACGGATGACAGGAAGAACGATCCGGGTGCCTGGCTGGACGCGGTCGCGGCACGGTACTGGCCGTCGGCGGAGGACGAGTTCTGGTCGCGGTTCCGGCAGTTGACACGTTCTGGCAGCGCCATGGACACCGGATTCGACTTCGAGGCCGCGTGCCGGGCCTTCGGGCGGCACGCGCTCGACGCCTACGAGGCGGTGACCGGCTCCGTGACGCGCACACCACGGGGCGCGAAGGCCGTCACCGGGGCGAAGTCCATTATTCTCGCCGCCTTGAAAGACCCGCACAAGGCGATGGAGCAACCGGTGACGAAAAGTGCGGCCAGAAGGTCGTGACCGTCACCCGCCGATCCGAGGACAAGCTGTGACCTTCCAAGCCCCTGAAGCGAGCAAGCGGCAGAGGAATCGCGCCACGTATGCCGCATTCACCGAGCACATCGAACGCCTGTGCCGCACAGACCCCGGTGCCCGTGCGGCGCTGCGCGCGGGCTTGCGCCGCGACCTGGACCACCCGCGCATCCGCCCCATGCACCGGCTGCTGACGCTGCGACTGCCGGAAGGGTGCGACGACAAGACAGCGCAAGCCCATTACACGGTGGCCGCGCTGATCGCGGCCCAGCCCCGACACGCCTTCTCACCCGACCAGGGAGACGACGAAGACACCGCAGACGAACCCGTGGCGGCAGAGAAGCAGGCTTCTCGGGAGGAGGGGGAGCCGGACGAGGAGGTTGCTCCGCCCGGGCCGACCCCGTATGGCGCCTCGTTCGGTGCCGCCCTGGGCCAAGCAGTCATCGCGAAGGGCGCGTCGATGCGGAAGAGCGCCGCAGAGAGCCGTATCAACCTCCTGACGCGGCAGAGCCTGCGCGGTATCCACCTGCACCTCCCTGCTGCGGTGAATCAGGTACGCACCACCGGCACCTCCATCGACTGGGGACAGTTGCTGGCAGACCTCGTCGACTGGCCATACCAGTCGGGGCGTATCAGCCGCCGCTGGCTGCAGGACTTCTACCGGATCACGGCCGGCGCCGACCAGGACTGACCCCCTCACTCACAGGAGATCCCGATGGACCTCAGGCCACGCTTCATCGACATCCACGTCGTCCAACCCGTTCCCTACGCGAACCTGAATCGGGACGACACCAACTCGGTGAAAAGCATGCTATACGGCGACGCCCTGCGTACCCGTATCTCCAGCCAGTCCTGGAAGCGGGCCATCCGCGAGCACTTCCAGGACACGCTCGGCGAGAACGCGCTGCGCACACGCCGTATCGGCGAGCGGGTCGCCGAGGCACTTCGCGACCGCGGGTGGGACGAGGCGCTTGCCGAACGTGCGGGTGCGCATGTTGCGGCGGGGAGCAGCATCAAGTGGGAGATGGCCAGGGGGAAAGACAAGCAGCCCATCACGAACAAGGTCCTGACCAACGCGCTCGTCTACCTCCCTGAAGACGCGGTCGAGGACCTGGCCGACATCGCCGAAGCCCACAAGGACGCGCTCACGACCGACTTCACCGGCAAGGGAAAGAACAAGCCCGAAAGCGCTCTGAAGGGGAAGATCGACAAGATCCTTCTCAAGAAGAACGGGGTCATCAACCTCTTCGGCCGCATGCTCGCCGAGGTCGACCAGGCCAGTGTCGACGGCGCCGTCCAAGTCGCGCACGCTTTCACCACGCACACCACCGAGGTCGAACTCGACTACTTCGCAGCTGTCGACGATGTCACCCAGGCGAAGGGCGATGAAACCGGCAGCGGCCACATGGGCACTGCCGAGTACAGCACCGGCACCTTCTACCGGTTCGCCACCGTCGATCTCAAGGAACTCATCAAGAATCTGAGCGATGACAGCAACATCGCTCTCGAAGCCGCCCGCGAACTCGTCACCCACTTCCTGCTCTCCTTCATCGAGTCCCTGCCGCAGGCGAAGAAGAACTCCACCGCCCCGCACACCATCCCGCACCTGGTCCACGTGGCGGTCCGCTCCGACCGGCCGCTGTCGTTCGCCGCAGCCTTCGAGGAACCCGTGCGGTCTGCCGGACACGGCGGTTACGTCGGGCGCTCCGTGGAAGGCATCGACGCGTACGCCAAAGCCGCGAACACTCTCCTCGGCCCCGAGCGCGTTCTGCACGCAGCACATGCTTCCCTCCAGTTCGACAAGCTGGAGCACCTCGGCGAGCGTCACTCGTCCTTCAAGGCTCTCGTCACCGCCACCGTCGACTTCGCTCTCGCCGAGGCCCCGCAGTGACCGAAAGGCCCTCCCACGGGCTGCTGCTGCGTCTGACAGGCCCACTCCAGTCCTGGGGCACGCACAGCAAGTACTCGCAGCGCGACACAGCCCGATTCCCCACCCGGTCCGGCATCGTGGGCATGCTTGCCGCAGGTCTCGGGCGAGTGCGCCAGGCGTCCGTGGACGACCTCACGGAGCTGTCGATGACAGTACGTGTCGACCGACCCGGTGTCGTGCTGTCCGACTACCACACCGTCGGCGGCGGACTGCCCGCCGACGAGACAGTGATTACTGTTGATGGAAAACACCGCCCCGAGCGTAAGAGCACTCTGACATCCAAGCGCCAGTACCTAGCCGACGCTGCTTTCACGCTCGCGCTGACGTCCGACGACGAAGCACTGCTGCACGCATGCGCCGCTGCCCTGAGTGACCCGTACTGGCCCCTCTTTCTCGGCCGCCGGTCCTGCCCGCCGGAAGGCCCGATCCTGCTGGGATGCGTAGAAGACCCGCTGCGCCACCTGGTACAGCTGCCCCTGGCGGCCAAGAGGCCGCGCAGCGGCCCGAAGCCCATTGAGTTCTACGGCGACAGACCGCTCGGTGCGCTCCCCGTGAACTCTGACGCCCCGGACAAGGGTGACGGAGATCACCACAGCGGCGAAGTCACCGACGAGCCGATGTCGTTCGCGCCGCTGGCACGCCAGTACCGGCCTCGGCCGCTGTACCGGCGTGCCGTGCACCTGTCGGACGCCGCCTACGAAGGCTTCGGCACCGGCTACCTGGAGAAGCTCCAGAACTACATCGACACCCACTTCGCAACATCGGAGAGGAACCCCCGGTAACTTTGTGGCCGACCTTCACCATTCCCTCGCCCAGCTCACGCCAGGCCCGCCGAGACCTGAGCGGCAATGTGCAAAGCATCCGACTGCGCCACCGCATGGTGCAGATGTTCCCCCGACGTGCCCGAAGCGGCGCACGACTCCTGCTACGCCCTCATCGACGCCGCCTTCTCCGCCAAGGCGGGGGCGTGAACGCACTCGTGCTCCGGCTGGCCGGCCCGGTGCAGCCCCGGGACGAACGCTCGGCGCTCACCCCTGGCCGGGACACGGCCTCGTTCCCCACCCGTGCCGCGCTGCTCTGCGCGCTCGACACCGCGCAGAGCATCCCCCACCAGGACACAGGCGCGCTCCACCACTACGCCGCTCTGGAGTTCACCGTCCAGGTGGACCGGCCCGGCGGCCGGCTCGTCGACCACCAAACCACTGGGGGCGGCCAGCCCAACAACCAGACCGCCGCCGCCCGCGGCGGCCGGGGCAGCAGACATGCTCACCGTGTACGACGTTCCCTTCTGCTTCACCCCGCACGGCCACAGCCACAGCCGGCGCCGGCTCCACCGCACCGCAGAACGTTTCCCCTTGCACCTGGTCACCGGCCTCGCACCCTGCCCACCAATCTGATCGACTACGCCATGAAGGAGGCCGCCGCATGAGCCCCGGCGCGGCCCTCGCCCGCATCCGCCTCAATCCCCATAGCCGCGCCGTCCAGCGCGACCTGCGCAACGCCACCGAAATGCACCGCACCCTCATGCGCCTGGTCCCCGACGGCCTGGGCGACAGCCCCCGGCAGGCGGCCGGGCTCCTGTACCGCCTCGACGTAACCGACACCTTCAGCACGCTCCTAGTCCAAGCCGCCGCCCTCGACCCGACGCGCCTGCCCGACGACTACGGCCACGCCGACGTCAAGGACCTCACCCCGATGCTCAACGCCCTCCAAAAGGGCCTCGCCGTCCGCTACCGCATCGTCGTCAACCCGGTCAAAACCGAACGCCTGCCATTGGAGAACAAGGGCCAGCGCGGCAAACGCATCGCGCTCACCGGCCCGGATGCCGACCAATGGTGGGCACGCCGCGCCCACGAGGCCGGACTCCACCTGACCACCGCGCTGCCCACCCCGATCGCTGCCGCGCACGGCCGCGGCGACAACGCCGCCGCCGTGCGGCATCACCTGGTGCGCTACGACGGCACCGCCACCGTCACCGACCCTCACGCCCTTGCCCAAGCCGTACTGGGCGGCATCGGACGAGCCAAGTCTTACGGCGCCGGCCTGCTCAGCCTCGCCCGCGCAGCCGCATGAGCAGCTCCATATTCAAGGCGGATCACCCCCCCGTCGGCGGGGAAGACGCGGGGAGACCTCGACCGGGTCGTCCCCATTCGGATCACCCCCGCGTCGGCGGGGAGGACTCGAGGAACGCCTCAGCCGCCTTCTTCCCGCCTGGAACACCTCCGCGTCGGCGGCGAGGACGAGGACGGCACCGAGGCACCCGCCCTGGTCCGCGGACCACCCCCGCGTCGGCGGGGAGGACTCTTTCTGAGCTGCGCTTTAGGAGGGGGTTTGCATGTTCTTTGCCTTCGGTGCGGTGGTCATGCGGATTAGGGTAAGGCCGTCGAAGCCGGCGGGGATGCGGCGGCGGGTGCCTGCGGTGCGGATGGCGTATCCCTGTTCGGTGGCGGCGGGGTGGACGAGGACGGCGGCGCCGTTGCCCACGACTTCGGTGACGGCGTGCCGGAGTTCGTCGCGGACGCGGGCGGAGACGCTGCCGACGAAGATGCCGGGTACTACCTCGCTGGTCCATCGGCTGAGGGCGCCGCGCAGATGGTCGGGGACCGCGGTGGTGGCGATGACGACCATGGAGGGCATCAGTCGCCTCCGTCGGCGTAGTTGACGCCTGCTGGGAGCGCTCCACTTTTGGGGTCCCAGAGGTGGACCATCTTCACGTCACGCCGTTCGGAGTGTTCCTCGTCGGTGTCGTCGTCGGCTGTGGTGGTGTGGGCGTGGGGCGGGGCCAACAGGGTCTGGACGTCCTGGACGATGCGGGGCAGGAGGCGCAGGAGCCGGATCCTCGATCTCGTGCGCCCGCTTGAACAACTCACCCAAGCCCACCCACACCGATTCCCCGGCCAGCAGACGCACCGGAATCCACGGCTCGACCCGCAGGTCGAATCCCACACTCACGGACATCCCCTCCAACCGCCCCTGCTCCAGACGACATGCGGGCACGACACAGCCCCCAGCAGCCATGCTTCCAGCGTCCCGACATTGAAGCAGCTACCACTGACAGGGAGGCCGCCTTCGTCGGACGCGGCACCAGTAGAGCAGCCCTCAACTGCGCTTGCACTTAATTCCGGAAGGTCGAAGACCAAGGAGGGTGCGGGTGGCATGGAGGGAGCGGGAGGGGTGAAGATCGATGCGTCCGAAGTGCTCCGAGTGGACTACAACCCTCTTCAACGCGCCGACGCCGCAAGGGGATCGTCGGTCCGGCTATGAGGAGAACCATGCCGTCGCCCCTTCCCGTCCCCTGGGACCGCTGCGGCACCCTGGGTGCTCGTGATCGGCGTGCGTCCTGACCCGGCGACGGTCGGATCGTGCAGAGCCTTGCTGCTGGGAGCTGCTGAGGCATACCACCGCTTCTCCCGATAGTCTGCGCGCGGTGGCCCTCGGGCACCTTCCGGGGGTCGGGTCCCTGCCGAATGCGGGGGGGTTTCAGTCGAGGGGCAGGGAGGCTGCCCAAGCCCTACGCCTTCCCCACCGAGGTGGGGGTGCCCGACGGGACTTGGTCACTCACGGACAAGTCCGAGGTCTTTGTCCAGGCGAAGTGTCCTGTCGCCGATCTTCACCGCCTGTGCGGTCCCACCCAGCACAAGCTGGTGAAGGACACGTAGTTCTGCGAGCATCGGGTGCTCCGTCCACGACTTCGGCGGGGCGACACTCTCAGGGTCCGCCCCCTTGAGCCAGTCGGAGCGGACTGCAAGGGTGCGGCGCATCACCTGCCGCACGGACGAGACGGGCAGCTTGCCGTCCGGCGCGGCCTCGGGCAGCAGGTGCTCGCCCTCCAGATCCAAGGTCACTCGACCGTCCTCTTGGACGTACGCGCACAGCAGCCGCACCGAGTCGGCGCCGAGCCTGGTGGACACCTCCCACTCATCCTCTTCACCGGGCAGATCATGCAGATCGTGCAATGCGGAAATGCTCCGCGCACGCGGGACGGCCAGGAGGCCGGCCATGCTGCGTTCCGCCACTTCCTTGCCCTTGTGAGCCGTCCAGGCTTTCGCCGCCTTGCCGCCCGGGCTGTTCCAGTCGAAATCCTCGTTGTCCCCGTGCACGGCCTCGACCAGGTGCTGCACACCGCCCGGGATGGAGATGGTCCCGCCCTCGATCCCGGCAAGAGTGCTCGAGGTGGTGGCCAGGAGGTGCTCGGAATACACCTCGCCCCACTGCTCCGGTACTTTGCCGCCGCCCGCGATCGGGTCGAGCACCACAAGACGTGGCCCGCCCGCCCAGGCCGGGCGGCCACGACCGCCGGGGTAGCCGTGCCGGGCCCAGTGATTCTCGTGCCGCCAGCACCGCCCGGCCCTCTGCAGCAGCAGGGACAACGGCGCGAGGTCGCTGATGACGATGTCCGCATCAAGATCGAGCGACTGCTCCACGACCTGGGTGGCCACCACGATCCGGCGCATCGGACGCGGGCCCCCGCGCCCCAGCCCCTCGGTGACCTCCCGCGTGCGGGCCTCGCGCACGTCCCCGGGGAAACGGGCGTGCAGCAACTGCACGCTTCCGCCCTCGTCATGGGAACGCATGTCGAACCGTTCACGAAGCCTGAGGTAGGTGTCCTGCGCGTCCCCCACGGTGTTGCACACCACGAGCGCGGTGCCGCCCTCGCCTTCGCACACCGGCTTCAGGAACCGCTCGATCACCCCCAGCCGAGCCCGGCCCCCACCCCCCGAACCATGGACGACCGGTTCCACCGCGACACCGAGTTCCATGGCCCGCGCACGGGCCTGCTCACCCTGACGAGCAGGCGAAATCGCGGTCGCCCGACCGCTCTCCCCGTCCACATACAGCCAACCGGGATAGGGCGCCGGAAACGTCCGGCTGCTCAGGCCACGCGACTTGTGACCGGCACCCTTCAAGTACTCCTTGATCAGCCGGTCGCTGACCGACGCGGGCAAAGTCGCCGACAACAGAACGACCGGCACCCCGTACGCCCCGAGCCAGTTCAGCAGCCGGCCCAACAACACCTGCATGTACGGGTCATAGGCATGAGCCTCATCAACGATGAACGTCTTGCCCGACAACGCCAGCAACCGCAGCGCGTTGTGCCGCACCGGCAGCACCGCCATCAGGGCCTGGTCGATCGTGCCGACCGAGAACTGCGCCAGCAGCGGCCGCTTGGACCCGCGCAGCCACCGCTGCGGCCGCATGTCGGCCTCCGCCCTCCGGCTCCCCTGCCCGACCTCGTCACCATCACAGGTGAGCACGCCCTGCGCGTCCAGGTCCTCGTCGGCGTAAGCGCTGTTCAACCAGGCCATACTGTGCACCAGCGTCAGCCCGGCATCCTCACCGGACTGACGCAGCAACGCATGCGCGACCCGCCCATGCATCTGATCACTGGTAGCCATCGTCGGCAGCAAAAACGCATACCCCTGCGTACCGAACGCCTGAGACAGAACCCGCTCGGCCTCCAGAGCCGTCTCGCTCTTCCCATCCCCCGGGGCCGCCGTGACCAGGAAGACGCCGCCGTGACGCCCCTCACCCACAGCCCTCCGCAGCTCGTCCATCACGGACCGCTGCAACGGATTCGGCTCACCCCGAATGCCGTACACCTCCGCGAACCCCTTGCGCTGCAACTGCACCCGCGTCAGCCCGGCCTCGGCCAGCAGACGCGGCGCGTCCTTCCGGGAACGCTCGAAATGATCCGCCAGCACCGGCTCAAGCCGTCGCTGCCGCTCCCGAAGATAGCCCTCCTGACTGACCAGCCAGTCCGCA
This sequence comes from Streptomyces sp. NPDC006134, assembly GCF_040628835.1. Classification (NCBI taxonomy): domain Bacteria; kingdom Bacillati; phylum Actinomycetota; class Actinomycetes; order Kitasatosporales; family Streptomycetaceae; genus Streptomyces; species Streptomyces sp. NPDC006134. Next base: position 99,477 of record NZ_JBEXTV010000023.1, read on the forward strand.
AGAATGACCACCCCCGTCACCAGCACCGCGGCCGGCGCCTTGAACACCCCCGGAACCCCCGGTACTCCCAACGACTCGCACACCGCGGCTGCGTGCGCAGCCCTCTGCCGCGCCCAGGCGGCCCCACCGAAAAACGCCGGAGCGACATCGTCCTCGGCGCGGTGAAAACGCCCGTGATGACCGCCGATGACCTCGGCCAGCCGCTCTGCGACCCGCAGCTCACCGTCGGCGGCTAGGCCCAGATCCACCAGCACCTTCTTCACACTCTGCAGGCCGGCCACGTCATGCCCGAACCGCTCCGCGCTCATCTTCGCGCGATCACCGCGCAGCTCCGCGCTGAGGTACTGGCTCCCGTGCGAGGAACAGAACTGGAACCCTGACAGCTTGCCGATGTCATGCAGTCCGGCACACAACCCGACGACCGTCCGGGCACGTCCCGGATCGGCTGCCAGCCCCATCCCCTCGGCGATCCGCACACGCTGGTTCTCGGACAAGTAAGCATCCCAGAGGTGCAGCGCCATCGCGGCAGCATCCAGCAGATGCCGGATCAGCGGATACGGCGGCAGTCCCGGGTCCAGCCCTTTCGACTTCCCCCACACCGACTCATCCGGCGCTTCCCATTCCCTCGCCATCTCTCGCCCTCCACCCCAGCCTACGGACAGGCCCGCCACCGGAACCGGCATCCAACCACTCTCCGCCGACAGTGCTGCAGCCACCCACCCCGATAAGGTGACGACATGCAGTTCTGTAGGTCACGCCACAGCGTCCCCCGCAATGCAAAGAAAGTGCAAAGCCTTTCTTGAGGTGCAGGTCAGAAAGGTCTTCCCCGCCGACGCGGGGGTGATCCGCTACTGGAGACCTATTGGACGCAGGGGCGGTCGTCTTCCCCGCCGACGCGGGGGTGATCCGGAGACCACTGGGACCGCCCTGGACACGAGCGCGTCTTCCCCGCCGACGCGGGGGTGATCCGGACATGTGGATGGCCTCGGCCAGGGCGCGGGCGTCTTCCCCGCCGACGCGGGGGTGATCCGGCCCGGTGCAGCTCGTACAACCGCTCCCAGTGGTCTTCCCCGCCGACGCGGGGGTGATCCGTTCGAGGTCAGCTCCATGCGCCCGTGGGCGTCGTCTTCCCCGCCGACGCGGGGGTGATCCGCCGACGCGAGAGTGATCCTCCCAAGACACCCTGTCTTCCCCGCCGACGCGGGGGTGATCCGCACTGGGACAACCTCGGCTACTGGGGTGATGCGTCTTCCCCGCCGACGCGGGGGTGATCCGTACCACGTGTCCTGTCGGGCACCGTGCGCAGCGTCTTCCCCGCCGACGCGGGGGTGATCCGCGGTCGAGACGGATACGGGTGGTGCGGACCCCGTCTTCCCCGCCGACGCGGGGGTGATCCGCCGTCCGGGACCGGTGCCACGCTGACGCGGTCGTCTTCCCCGCCGACGCGGGGGTGATCCGTCGACGTAGGGCAGGTCAGGCAGGCCGAGCACGTCCTCCCCGCCGACGCGGGGGTGATCCGATCGGCTACGTCTACCAGGAGCCCGGCGAGGAGTCTTCCCCGCCGACGCGGGGGTGATCCGGAGTTCGAGGACGACAAGGTCACGTACGGGCAGTCTTCCCCGCCGACGCGGGGGTGATCCGTCGGCGACGCGGCCGGGGATGCGCAGGGTGATGTCTTCCCCGCCGACGCGGGGGTGATCCGGCCAGGATCGCGCCGTCGATCCCGACCGGCACGTCCTCCCCGCCAGCGCGGGGGTCTTCCGCGTGATCCGGGGGCGGCCATCGGCTACGCCACGTCCTCCCCGTCAGCGCGGGGATGCTCCCGGAGGTAGCCAAGCGGGGGTGGATCGGGGCTACGTCCTCCACATCGACACGGGGCCGAGCGTCAGCCCTTGACAGTGCGCTTTCGCACTCGAACCTGCGGCCAAGCGCTTAGAAGGCGCCTGCTCTATCCACTGAGCTACGGGGACTGACCTGCGGAAAGGCAGTATTCCAGGGGCTTGCCCATGGGGTCTGTGGGACGTATGTGGGATCTTCCAGCTTCCTGGAACGGTGGGACCCGTGTGTCCCGATGGCCCGGACGTAGGGTCTCACACCATCTTCACAGGGCCGAAGCCCTCCGCGGAAACAATCCCAGGCCCGCCCGGCGTTGACGATCTCCGAACCGAGGAGGGGAAGGTGTCGGGCCTGAAGCTGTTCCACACGACGAGCGGCGCGATCGAGGTCGCGCCGCGTCTCGCCGAGACCGAGGCGGACGTGCAAGGCATGGTCGAGGCCCACATGGAGACAGTGCTGGGCGTCCGGTTCCTGGCGAGCGAGTACGGCACCGGGCCGGTGCACGGGGGCCGGATCGACTCGCTCGGGCTGGACGAGAACGGGTCGCCAGTGATCGTCGAGTACAAGCGCGGCGTGGATGCCGGCGTCATCAACCAGGGGCTGTTCTACCTCTCGTGGCTAATGGATCACCGAGCCGAGTTTGAGCACCTGGTCCGTGACCGGCTCGGGAGGACGGCCGCGTCCCAGGTGCTGTGGAGTAGACCGCGTCTGATCTGTATCGCCGGTGACTTCACGCGCTACGACGTGCATGCCGTGCGTGAGCACCGGCGGTCGATCGACCTGGTCCGCTACCGACTCTTCGGCAGGGACCTGCTCGGCCTTGAGACCGTTGCCTCGGTCAGCGGCGGGCCGCCTGCCGTGCGACGGGCCCGCAGGCAGTCGACCGTACTGGCAGTGAAGGACGGCCGGAGCGCGGCGCTGGACGAGCTGGCCCAAGCCCTGGACGAAACCCTCCTCGCACTCGGGGATGGCGTGAACCGCGTGCAGCGCAAGACGTACCGGGCGTACCAGCGTCTGCGGAACTTCGCCTGCGTCTGCCCGCCGCAGAAGACCAAGCTCCTCGTCTACCTGAAGGCCGACCCGAAAGAGGTCGACCTGGTGCCTGGCTTCACCCGGGACGTGACCGGGCTCGGCCACCACGGCACGGGCGACCTGGAGGTGCAGCTGCGCACCCCGCGGGACCTGGAGCGAGCGCAGGACCTGTTCCGTGCAAGCTACGCGGCGGCCTGACAGCTCACAGCCAGCGCCGGCAGCAGTTGCGGCTTCGGGTTGTGATCGATTTGGCGGTGCCTTTCGACGTCATGGGCATGGAGTGGCGGTGGACCTTCAATGATGCGGGGGATCGCCGGTTTGGCTAACCGGCGATCTGGCGCTATGTTGCCTGGCTTCGCGGTTCAGGACCGGGCGCCTGCCCGGCGCGATGAGCGCTACCGTGCTCGGTATCGAACCGCCCACCGCATGACATGAGCGAGGCCCCTCACGGCTTGGGTTCAAGGGGTCGTCGGTGAGGGGCCTCGCTCATGCGGACAGGTCACTGCTGCTCGGCCACCTTCTGCAACATGGGCCTTTCCCGGCTCGTGGGAGCGGTGGCCTCGCCGATCGGCGGCACCGATCGGGCACGGTGTGCCGCTTGCCGGGCTGCGGTGGGGTCACGGCCTGCTGGCGATGATCGCCTCGGTGCGGATCACCTCGTCGAATTGTCCGGACGGGGCGAAGGCGACCAGCGCCTCGCGCAGGTCCTGCTCGAAGGCGTCCTTCTTCTTACCGAGTTGGGCGGGGCTGGAGTAGGAGAGGCTGAAGGCCCAGCCGACGACCTCGTCCACGGTGCGGGTCAGGGTGTGGTCCCAGCGCGCGGTGTCGACCTGGGAGAACGGGGAGCGGGCGAGGACGTCCTGGTGGCGTTCCTTGGGGTGGGAGTAGGTGCCGGAGCCGGCGCGGCGTTCGGGGCCGAGGTAGCGGGTGCGGACCTCGTCGACGACCTGCCGCCAGGGGGCGGGCTCGAGGTCGCCGGGGGCGCCGCCGGAGGCGAGGACGATCGCTCCGCCCGGCTCGATGATCTGGTCGAGGTCCCGGGCGACCTGGTCGCGGTCCATCCAGTGATAGGCCGCACCCATGACGGTGAGCAGCACGGGCCCGATGTCCATCGCCGGCAGGCTGGTGGAGTCGCCCTCCCGCCAGGTGATGTTGGTGATGCCGTGCTCGGCGGCCAGGCGACGGCCCTCTTCGAGCATGCCCTTCTCGGGGTCGACGGCGATGACCTCACCGACGTGCGGGGCGAGGTCGAGGGCGATGATGCCGGGCCCTGCGCCGAGGTCGAGGACGCGCTGGGTGCCGTCCAGGCCGAAGACGTCGGCGAGCAGGGTGTAGAACTCGGGCGCGTAACGGGGCCGGAAGGCGGCGTAGTACGGCGCCGTCGATGCGAACAGCTCGTCGGGTGTGTACAAGGGTGTGGAGGAGGTCACGGGTCCAGTCTCTCGCGGTGGTGCCGTCAGGGTCGGGTGTTCGGTTAACGAACCGGGGACGCGGTCAGGTGCTGCCACCAGTCGGTGAGGGGTCGGCTGCCGGAGCCTTCGCGAGCGACGGAGCCGTCGGGGTGGCGGTCGCGGACGCCGAGGAGCTGCCGCTCGACGTCGTCCAGGTCCGGCCGGTCGAGGAGGGCGTGGGCGGGGTCGTCGACCTGGTTGAGCCACCGGTAGCCGTACTGCATCATCACGGCCAGCCGGGTGCGGCCGGAGCGGTTGAGGCCGCCGGCGTGCCAGGTGCGGTTCTCGAAGAGGACCACGTCGCACGGGCCCAGGTCCGGAGTGATCGCGCCGGGCGGGTCGATGTTTCCCGGGGGGACGGTGACGGGCCCGGTGAGGGTATGGCTGCCGGGCACGAACATCGTGAACCCGGTGTCCGGGCCCGGGTCGGTGAGGAAGTACGCCACCTTGATCGCCAGGCGGGGCGTGTGCTCGGCACCGAGGTCGGCCACGGTGGAGGACATGTCGCGGTGCCAGCCGTGCCGGGACGGCACGCGGATGGTGCGCTGCCCGTCGGGGATCGACGGCATGGAGATCAGATTGCTCGACAGCAGGTGGATGTTGGGGCTGAGCAGCGCGACGAGCGTGGGCAGCACGGCCGGGTTGGCGACGAGCGGGAGGAAGGCGTCGTCCAGGGCGACGACGCCACGGAAGCCGTCCTTACCGTCGGCCGAGCGGTCCCGGCCCGCGGCCCGGTTGGTGGCCAGGAGCCGGACGGCTGCCTTTGTCGCGCGGTCGCGGACCTCGGGGGCCAGAGCGGCGCGCAGGGTGAGGAGCCCATCGCGGTCGAAGGCGGCCAGCTGCTCCGGGGTGGGTGTGAGCGGGGTGGTCATCGCGGCTCCTTGAGCATCAAGAGTGCCTGGGCGGTGAGCGCGGCGGTGGACAGGCGGCAGTGCTCCAGCAGGTCGGCGGACGGCAGGGGGCGGCCGGGGTCGCGGTAGCCGACCACGCGGACGCGGGTGGATTCGCCGCGGTCGGCGAGCAGGGCTCGTACGGCCGGGGCGTGCGTGACGGTGGCCAGCAGCACGGGGACGTCGGCGGGGAAGAGGCGGTCGAAGGCGTCGTCGGGCAGTGCGGCAGGCCAGGTGCCCGCGTGGCCGAGGACGGTGAGGTCGTTGACGTGCACGTACTGGATGTGTGCCTCCGGGCGGGCGGCGGCGATGTTGCTGGCCGCTGCGGACAGTTCGCGTGCCGCGATGTCGCCGGCGGAGGCCAGGACGATGTCCGGGGGCTGCGGGCTGGGGGTGCTCAGATGGGGCCAGATCGCGGCGCCGCAGGTCAGCTCCTCGCGGAAGGTGTCCGGGGGGAATGTGAGCGTGTGGTGCTTGTCGGCGATCAGGAAGTTCGCCCGGTCACGCCCGGTGAGCATGGCCGCGAGGACGGCCGCCGCGCGGGTGGCGTCGGCCGGGGTGTAGACGTGGATGCTCGGTTCCTCGGTCTCCAGCATCGCGGAGACGAGCCCGGGGTTCTGGTGGGTGTAGGTGTTGCGCCAGCCCAGCGAGGTGATCAGGTAGTTGATGTTCGGCTGCCCGTCGTGGCCGGTCGCAGTCCGCATGCTGCGGTGCTTGAGGTGCTGGACGAGCAGGCTGGTGTTGATCGCGGCGAACGCCTCATAGGTGGCCAGCAGTGCGTCCCGGCCGGTCTCGGTGTACCCCTGAAGCCAGGCGTGGCAGATCTCCTCGTTGAGGATCTCGCTCGCCCACGCCGGCAGACGACTGCCGTCGTCGGCCAGGTGCAGCCGGTTGGAGGCGGCCTCGTCCGGGCTGAACAGCCGGAAGGCGCCGGCGGCGGCTCGCTCGCGGATGATCGCGCTGACCAGCGGCCACGCCTGCTCTCCGCGGACTGCGAGCGGTGCCCTCGGTGGGGTCGGGCGGGGGCGGGGCGGCGGGTGCGGCAGCGCCTGCTGGACGAGGTCGGACGGCTGCCCACGGTCGGTGAACAGCGAGGCGGGCTCGTACGAGGCCAGCCAAGCGGCGAGGGCGTCGAACTCCGCTCGGTTGCGGGCGGGGTCCTTCAGCGGGGTCTTGTGGACGGCCGGGGTCCCGATGATCCGGCGGTCGCCGACTTGTTCGGGGCCGGTTGCGCCCTTCGGCATAGTCAACACGAGCACCGGCTGCGGCCGGGCGACGCCGAGCGGGCGCAGCTGGGTGAGCACCTCGGCCAGGACTGTCCGGAAGCCGGCCGTGTCGGCGCCGTCGTGGAGGAACGGCTCGTACCCCAGGCCGGCGAAGTACGCGCGCAGCTCGTCCTCGCTGAGATCGGCCAGCAGCGAGGGGCCACCCATCCGCTGGCCGTTGGCCAGCACGACGGGCAGCACCGCGCCGTGCAGCCCGGACCCGAACAGTGCGCGCCGGGCCGTCCACGCGGCCGTAGCGGCACCGGTCTCCAGTTCCCCGTCGCCGAGCAGCGCAATCACGAAGCGGTGCGGGGCGTCCAGGACCATGCCCTGCGCGACGGCGAGTGCTGGCCCGAGCTGGCCACCGGTGTAGCGCACGCCGGGGATGAGTGGGGTGATCTCCCCGCCGTATGCCCGCGTGTGCGGGAAGCCTGCGACCAGCGCCTGCAGTCCGGCGGTGGACCAGTCCGGGGTGTTGCCGGTCAGGGCCAGGGTCTTGGTCAGATAGGCGTGGGACAGGGCCGATGGTCCGGCATGGCCGGCGCCGTGGACGATCAGGACTTCACTGCCAGGAGGCCGCCCTGCGGTGAGTGGGCCCAGGTGGGCAAGCATGTAGTTAACCGGCGGGCACACACCCCAGTGCCCGCTCGGAACCTCCTTCACATCCTCCACCCGCAGTGGGCGGTCCAGCAGCACGTTGTCGTCCAGGTACAGCTGCGCGGCGCACAGGTAGTTCAGGGCCCGCCAGGCGGCGGTGACGGCCGCGTCCGGGACATGGGCCGTGGCGTGCGCGGCGGCCCGACTCCAGTCGGGAAAGCCTCCCGGCCCTGCGAGGGCCGGATCGAGGAGCACGGCGGTGTCCGTCACCTCAGCGCCCCTTCCGTGTGGCGACCGCATCCACGGCGGCGGTGATCCTCCCGGCCCGGACTTCCGGAGTGCCGGCCTCGGTGACCAGGTGGAGGATCTGTGCCTGCTCGTGGGAGGGCACCGTCGTCCAGTCCAGTCCCGCCCGTTCCAGCGCGTCGGCCAGGTCCTCGGGCATGCTGCGGGGCCTGCGGTCACGCACGGCCTGGAGGACCAGCGGCACACCGGTCACCCCTTCGGTGCCGGCGGCGTAGGGCACCGCGGCCTGCCCGTGCAGCGCGTAGGCGACGACGGTCTTGGCGGTGTCCGTGGGGAAGGTGACCCGCAGCTGGGCGCCGCGCTGCCCGGCCGGTCCGCGACAGGGAAGCAGTAGGAAGCCCCGGCCGCCGAGCCGCCCCGGACGGGCCACCACGTGCAGCGTGTCGGGGCCGGTCGGCAGCGGGAGCAGGGCCAGCGGATCCGGCCCGGCCTCCTCCGAACCGGACCCGCTGGTGTGGGGGCGGGTGACGGCGATGATGCCGCCCGTGCCGCCACCGGCGCGGCGGGCCGCCTTGTGCGTGAACAGCGTCCGGTCGACCACCGCGAGCAGGGTGTTGGTGAAGGTGTGCTTCCAGCCGCGCTTCCGCTCGATGGGCAGGTCACGGGCGGTGACGAACGTCAGGGCGAAGGAGACCGTCACCGGCAGGGCGGCGCCGAGCCAGTCGCGCAGGACGCCGAGAGCCTGGTGGAACGCGTCGGCGCCATCCACGACCGCCGCGATGATGACCTCGTCGCCGCCGAAGGTCGCCACGCAGCCGAAGTCGAAGGGCTGCTCGCGGAACCACGTGCGGGCCGTGGCCCCCACGGTTGCCATGACCTCGTTGCCGGCCAGGTGCCCGTAGGAGGAAGGGTCGGTGGAGTTCGTCAGCTCCACGTGATCCTTCAGCCCGTCGACGTCCCCGATCGCCAGCGCCACCAGCCGCCCCTCGGCCAGAGCCGCGGCCAGGCAGCGCGGAATGTGGCTGTGGAAGTCGGGGAACGCGACCAAACCGGTGACCGCATCCTCGCGGCTGCCCTCACACCACGTGCGCAGCGGCAACTGACTGGGGTCGAACAGCGGCACCGACGACGCCAGAGCGTCGTGAACGGGGGGCGTTGCCGGGCGGGACGTGCGGGACGGCTCCATCAGCGGGCCACCTCCGATGCGGTCGGGACGGCCGCCACCCTGGCGGGCAGCAGCAGTGGGAGGGTGTTCAGGGAGGACAGACGCAACGTGCGCGCCGCCGACACCAGCGGCCCGGTCGCGTGATGACGGTCCAGCCAGGCCGTGTGCCACCCGGCCGAGGCAGCGCCCCGCACGTCGGCGGCCAGCGAGTCACCTACGTGGAGCAACTTCTCCGGGCTCAGGCCACAGGCCCGCTCGACGATGGCGAACGCCTCCGGTTCGGGCTTGATCGTGCCGGTGCGCGCCGAGTAGAAGACGCCGTCCAACAGTTCCCGGAGCACCTCGGGCTCCTGCTCGGGCACCGAGGAACCCAGCGCGTTGGTCATGGCGAACAGGGCGAAGCCCCGCCCCCGCAGCGCGGCCAGCGTGTCCGGCACATCCGGGTACAGCTGCGGGTCCTGGGCCCGGCGCCGAGCCCGCTCCAGCACCTCGGTGAGCGGGCCGGCGAGCCCAGGCCGCCCGAAGCCGGCAGCGAGCTCGTGGGCAAGGTCCTGCGGGGCGACCAGGCGCCGCTTGGCTCCCCGGCCCATGAGGGCGCGGGCCTCCTCCAAGGAGATGCCGAGGATCTCGGCGACCTGGCCGGTCGTCGCCACCGGCTCCGGGCGCACCAGCGTGCCGCCCAGATCGAAGCAGACCGCCCGCACCCCGGCCCACACCACCCGGCCGCTCACAACCTGACCTCCCACGCCGGGAGAGGCGAGGAGGCGACCGGCAACGGGGCGAGTCCGGCGCCGGGCCCGAACGGCAGCAGCCCCGCCTCTACGACGATCGGCTCGGTGAACACCTGCTGCCGCAGCGGCTCCAGTGTCAGGTGCCACTCCACCGCCGGGATCTTGTCGCGGCAGCATGCACCGGCCAGCGCCAGCGCCGCCCAGAGCCGGTCTCCGTGCGGGAACGTCGCCATCCCCAGATCGGCGGCGACCTCCACGGTATGCAGGGAGCGGGCCAGCCCGCCCGACCATCCTGGGTCGGTCTGCCACACATCCACCGCCCCGTCGGCCAGCAGCCGTGTCTGTTCCTGCTCGTCGACCGCGTGCTCCCCGGCCGCCATCGGTACCCCTGCTCCCGCCGCCCGCATCCGGGCCCAGGCGAAGCCGCCAGGCTCCAGCAGTTCCTCGGCGAAGGCGACCTCCAGGTCAGCCAGCACCGGCAGCAGGGCGAGTGCCTCGTCCAGACGGCACCGGCGCAGCCCGTCGACCATGAACCGGCCCTCGCCCGCAGCCTCCCGCAGTCCCCCCAGTACCCGGGCGACGGCCCGCGGCCCCTGGCGGAGCAACCCCTTGGTGATCGGCCACTTCTGCCCCCCAGAATCCCTGCTCGGCGATCCACGCCGCCGCCTTCTCTGCCTCCGGACGGGCCGGGTCCAGACCGAGCGCGGAGGCGTACACCGGCACCTGGGTCCGCACCGCACCGCCCAGCAACTCCGGCACCGTCCGCCCCGAGGCACGCGACGCCAGGTCCCAGCACGCCAGCTCCACGGCCGAGACGGCCTGCCGGGCGTGCGCCCCTCGCCGGTGTCGGCCCGCCCGCGGCCGGTACGCGAGCTTGCGCGGCGCCGCCGCGTCGTGCCCCACCAGCCCGTCGGCCAGCGTGTCCAGCACGAGCCGCGCCACGTTCTCCCCCACGGGCGCGTGCCAGCCCGAGACACCGTCGCCGACGACCTCAATGGCGAACCGTGTCCGGTGCTCCGGCCACGACGGACCCGCCGGGTCCACCGCCACGGCCGCGACCGCCTCCGGCAGCCCGGTCGGTAACCCGGCCGACTGCCCGGCCATCGGCCAGACCCGCACCGCACGCACCACCGTCACGGTGTCACCGTTCAGCCCGGCCATCAGATCCGCGCCCCGGTCAGCTGCTCCCCGGCGAACGTGTACGCCCACGGCGAGCGGTAGTTCTGCCACCACTCCGGCCGCAGTCCCGTCTCCAGGAACAGCTCCTCGACCGCGCGGCGCATCGTCAGGTTCCACTCGATCGTGTCCGACCCCGGCGTGCGGTAGACGTCCATGTAGGGGTTGTGCGCCTGGAACGTCTGGAACCGCGGGAACGTCGTGGTCACCGGCACCAGCCGTTTCAGGTTCTCCACGGCCTCCTCGATCGGGTCCAGCCCCACGATGTAGGTGAAGTCCGTGGTGATGCCCCGCTCCTTCGCCGCCCCCAGCGCGGCGATCATCTGGTCCACCGTCAGCGCGGCCTTGGACTGCTTGAGGATGTTCGCCCGGTTGGTGAAGCACTCCACCGTCAGCGTCAGGTGGAACGGCCCGAGTGCGGCGGCGCGGTCCAGACCCTCGGGAGAAGTGAGGACCGACGACAGGAAGTGCAGGGTGCCCTCGCAGCCTGTGCCGCGCATGGCGGCGCGTACGCCCTCCAGGTGCTCCAGCGCCAAGTGCTCGTAGAGGAAGCAGCCGGTGCACACCGTGACTGTCTCCACCGATGACAGATCCTCCATACCGGAGTTCGCTGCGAGGGCGGTGAAGTAGCCGGGCAGGTCGAGTTCGCGGATCGCCGGGTCCGAGGCGCCCTCCAGCGTGTTCGGGCAGAACGTGCACCCGACGCACTGGGACCGCTGGTTCGAGTTCAGGGTGAGCATCTTGGTGCCGTTGCGCCAGTAGCCCAGCACGGCGTCATCGTCCTCGATACCGCTGACCGTGCCGACTCGCTCGCCGTGCAATCGCAGCTCATGCTCGTCGATCTCGAACGGCGAGTCCTGCCGGCCCAAGGACAAGATCAGGTACAACGGTTCGGCCGGCCGCGAGCCCAACGTCAGCTGGAACCGCATCCGCGGCTTGTCCAGCGGCGAGCGCGCCCCGCAGCTGTTCAGCGCGATGAGCAGCACGTCCTCGGGATTGATCTCCCACTCACGAGCCACCTCTTCCAGATGGCTGACGGATTCGAGCATCGGCTTCCCTCTCTCACTTACGGAGTTGCGCACCTGCCCGGCTTCTCACACAGGTGCCGCGCGTCACCGATGACAGACCGTAGAAAGCACGTCACGCCGATTGCTCACAGCTGTGAACACTCGGCAGCGCGGCAGTGCCGAGCGCTGCAAGACCCGCCGTTCGGCGACATACAGAGGCCGCCCGAGGGCAGTCCGGAGAGGGAGCGGTCGCTAGCTCTCTCGGGGGCTAGCGGCTGATGCCCATGCGGTGGGCCAGGCCGCCGAGGTCCCGCTTCACGTGGGCGGGAAGCCGTTTTCCGAGGAGGTAGCTGACCGAGTCGCCGATCAGTGCGTCGGCGTGAACTCTCTGAGGGGCGATCATCTCCGCTCGAAGGAACCGCTCGGCGGCGGCCGACTCCTGCCCGCGGACATGGGTGAGTGCCCGACCCAGGTCGGAGTGGTAGGCAGCCTGCCGGCCGGGGGCGTTGATGATCTCGGGGTGGACCTTGCTTCCCGCTGTGACGGCGTCGCCGTGGTGTCCCAGGTCGGTGTTGAGGCTGACGCGGTGGATCTTGACGTTCGTCGGCCCGAAGTTGAGATGGAACGCGCGGGTCTCCCCGCTCAGCTCGGCCAGGCGCCCTGCTTCGACCAGGTGTGACCGCACGTCGGAGGTGCGGTCGCCGACCGGCCGGCTGCGGTCCCTGGTGATGGTGGTGGCGGAGAGCAGGTGTAGCTCGCCGAGCAGCGCCTCTGTGTTCGGGTGAGCTAGGTGTTGCTCCAGCAGGTTCACCATGGCGGTCGCCTTGGACAGCGCCTGCTCGGTGCTGCCGGCCGCCATGAGGATGTGCGTGGCGAAGAAGCCGCTCAGAGCGGTGTAGACCGGGTCTTCGAGTTCGGCGATGGCCTCGCTGGCTCGCGTCACCGCGATGAAGGCCAAATCCATGTACCCCAGCGACTTCAGCATCAGAGTGCACGCCGGGTGGTAGGTGTCGGCCAGTAGCCTCAGTACCTTCAGCCGCGTACGACCCTCACTCGCTGCAGCCGCCGCATGAAGATCGGCGAGCAGCGCGGGAAGCCTCACCGCCAAGGCCCCGTATTCCGCCGCGTGGTACAGCCGGTTCGCCCGCCGCACTCGCGCCGCCAGCCGGAGCATGGACTCCTCTGGCGGTCGCCGGTCCGGTGGACTGCCCACCGTCATCCCCATCAGGGCGAGCCGCAGCTCCGGGATCGCGGCGTGGGCCTGCGTAGCGTGTAGGTCCACCGGGGCGAAGGGCTGCCCTAGCAGTTCCGATGGCGCGACCTTCAGCGCGTTGGCGAGCGAATTGATGTAGGCAGGGTCCTTCAAGAGCCGCTGCCCGGACTCGACCATCGACAGGTAGCCGTTCGAAACACCCGCCAGCCCGGCCAGCGCCCGTAAGGACAGGCCCCGCTTGCCGCGGAGCGTACGCACCCTCGTGCCGATCAGCTTGGCCAGCTGCTGTTGCCGCTCGTCCATCACCGTCCGCCCAACTCCTCGACACTCCGTAGGTTAGGCCAGGTCCAGCTGCCACAACTGGGCATTGCCCGAACAGGCAGGGTCACGTCATGCCGCACCGTGCCGCGATGCCGCCCACCACGTCGGCATGGTTCTCGGCACGAGAGGACAGGACGCTCACCAGTTCCCGGGCCAGGGGGTTCAGCCTGGTGTGGAGCGGTGCGACAGACTCCGCCGTCGCCAGGTCCGTAACCGCTTCCGCGAAACGGTGGAGCCGTGCCCGCGCGGACGCGGTGAGCACCAGCAGGCCGGCGCGGTCGCTGGCCGGAAGGCGGTCAGCATCCAGCGCGTGGCCAAGCACTTGGTCGAAGGCACCGCGCTCCGCTGCCGCGAAGGCCCTAGCGGACGCGACCGCGGACGCCTCCTCCGGCCCAGGGACCATCTCCTCGGCGGCCTCAAGGAGACGCTCGCTCTGTGCCTCCTGCCCGAGGCAGGCGTGGGCGAGGGACAGAGGGAGCAGAACCTCGAAGGGGAGGGCGGCGCCCGTGCCCACCGCCCGGGTGACGGCGATTGCGGGCTGGCCCATATCCAGCAGCAGCCGGACTTCCTCGACCATCACCAGCGTGAAGCCCTCCTCCGCAGGACGCGCTTGGTGGAGGGCGCTCCAGGCAAGATCGCGATATCCGATGCGGCGCAGAAGCCGCGCCACGGCTGTGTACCCGGCCGAGCGAAGCGCGGCCCCCTCGTTGTCGCCGGGGTGCTGGACCAGCGGGCCGATCAGCTCCAGCAACCGCGGAACCTCGGACGCGGCTGTGACTAAGTCCCCGCCATCGTCGGCCGTCCGCACGGCTTCCAGGAGCCCTGCCAGCTGTTCCGTGTCGGCCCGGACATGGTCCTGCGCCAACTCCCCCGCGAACAACCGGGTCAGGTGCCGGCGCACATGCCACGCAGTGGCGTGCACGGTGGCATGGTCCGCCCCGCACGGCGTGTACGGCTGACTGGTCAACTCGGCGGGGTCCAGGCGGAGCCCAGTCGCGAGCGAGTTCAGCACATGCCGTCTGTCGACCCAGTCCGTTCCCGATTCCAAGCTAGCGATCAACTGCTCCGGAAGGCCGGAACGCCTCGCCAGGTCGGCCACGGTGAGGTTTCGGCGTGTACGCCACTCAGCTAGGTGACGGCCGATCGGGGCAGGGCCGGCACCGTTCATCTCCTGTGTCACCAGGGTGCTCATCCTCGGGCGGCAAAATGCCGGTCGGGGGTCGGTCCCTTCTACGGGACCACATGGACTTCGCGACGACACAGTAGCCACACGGAACCAGCCAAAGCGAATATGCCAGGTCGAGGCGTGTATGAACCTAGTGAGCCACGCGGCGACCTTGGGGCCACCAACCCGGGACCGGCAAGGTGTTGTTCCGCGCGGGGGCGGCCCCTCCCAGTACATAGGTGGTGAGGGCTGTGCCCCCGGCGCCCGGGGACTCGTCATCGCCGCAGGTTATCCAGCCCTGTAACCGATCATTTCGAAATCCGCAGTGGTGAAGGCTTGGCAAGAGGCGGCGGTATGGCGGCACCTCTGATGCTTGAACGAGGGTTACCTCTGCGCCGCGTTGGTTGCCGACTGGCTCCGATCCCGTAAGCCAGTTCACCGGCAAGATGGGAAAGCACAGCCGCAGGCGTGTGATGAGAGGCGTTGATGGCCCACTTGAGGTGATCAACGTCCGGTCCTGCCCAGATTCCCCAGGTGGTCGAGGTGTCGTTGGGGCTCTGGGCGGCGAGGGCGTCGAGGGTGAGCCTGACGTCTCCTTCCTCGGGCTTCCAGTGCAGGTAGCTTCCCTGATTGGTGTGCTGCCAGCCGACGTCGGCGAGAGAACGGGTTACCTCCGTGACAGTCTTCTTGAGCTGACCTCGGTTTCGTGGAGTCCCTGAAGCCAGGCTTATGATCCTGGCCCGAAGGAGAACCACGAGCAGTGCCAGCACCACGTAAGTACCCGGACGAGCTCCGTGAGCGGGCCGTCCGTGAGGTCCGCATCAGCGGACGCCTGGTCGCGCATGTCGCCCGGGATCTCGGCGTCCGCAAAGAAGCCCTGCGGCAGTGGGTGCGCCAGGCCGGGGCCGACACCGGGGAGCGCGACGACCGGCTGACCACTGCCGAGCGCGA
>NZ_JBEXTV010000024.1:0-113186 GCF_040628835.1 Streptomyces sp. NPDC006134
TCCCCGCGGGTGCCGCCCCCCCCCACGGCGCCCCCCGGGGCGCACCAGCCCCGACACGACGCCCGGGGGCCCCCCCCGCCCGCAACCGCGCCCGGGGCGCCCGCCGACGAGGCCGCGGATCACGCGGGCGACGCCGCGACGGCCGCTGACCGGGCCACCGCGCACGCCAATGCCGCCACCGAGGCGGCCAACACCGCTTCCCAGGCTGTCACCAGGGCCCAGGAGGTCTTCCAGCTCGCCCGTGAGGTGGAGGCCGAGGACCTCAAGGGGCGTACCAACGCGGGTGTCGAACAGGCCCGTGACGCCAAGGAGGCGTATGACCTCCAGCAGGCGGCTCGCGCCTCGGCTGTGCGGGACGCCGAGGCCCGGGATGCCGAGGCCCAGCGCCTGGCGGCCGCCGCCACCCAGCCGGGAGCGGACCTCGCCGAGGTGGTGTCCGATGGCCGCAGACTGGCCCTGCTCGCCATGAAGTACGGCGACGCCTGGAGCCGGGCCGCCGCCGAGGTGGCCCTCGCCAGTTCCGACGAGTACGTGGTCGACTACATTCGGAACGGCTGGCAGGAGGCCCGGGCGCAGGACGAGCGCTTCCAGGTCGAGCGACTGGCCGAGGACAGCATCGTCAAGGAGGTGCGGGACGCGGCAGAGGTTGCCCTGAAGGGCGATGCCGCCACGGTGCACGCGTTCCTGACGCAGGGCCAGTACGACGTCGGTGCCGAGGATTTCCGGGTCGAGATCGCCCGGATCGCCGACACCGGGGGCCCTGTCCTGACGGACAAGGCGCGTGCGGCCCTGGCGGCCGGCACGCCCGCCGCGTACCGGGAGTTCCTGGCCACCACGCAGTACACCGCGCGCACCGAGGACGAGCGGGTCAGGGCTACTCAGCTGGTCTCCGAAGGCGGCCCCGAGGTTCAGGCCGCGGCGCGGATCGCACTCGAGGGCTCGCCCACGGCACTGCACGCCTTCATCGTGCGGGGCCAGTACATGGCCCAGCGCAAGGACATGCTCGCGGCCACCCACATCGAGCAGGTCCAGCAGCTGATCGCGGAGGCGGCCGCGGTCGCGGCCAAGGCCCAACAGGACGCCGCCGAGGCCCAGGAGTCCGCAGCGATCGCGCGCGACGCGGCGGCCGAGGCGGCCGAGTACGCCCGGCAGGCCGACGCGTCGGCGGCCAAGGCCCGGCAGCACGCCCAGGAGGCCGAGCAGCACGCGCGGGAGGCGGAGGCGTCCGCCGCGCGGGCCGCGGATTCCGCGAAGACCGCCCGCTCCGCGGCGAACAGCGCCAACGTCGCCGCCCGTGATGCCGCGCTGTCCGCCGCCGATGCGACCGTCTCCTCGGAGATGGCGCAGACGTCCGCGTCGATCGCCTGGTCGGCGGCGAACGAGGCCCGTGCCATGGCCCGGGCGGCCAAGCAGGATGCCCAGGCAGCCCTCGCCGCGGCCAAGGACGCCTATGCGGTGGCGGTGCACAAACTGAGGGCGGAGGAGGAGGCACGCCGCAAGGCCGCTGTCGCCGCCAAGGAGAAGGCGGAGAACGACGCGGGCGCGCGTGCGGCCGAGATGTACCGCTGCGGCTTCGTCGGTTGTGACGAGATGCGGGAGAACCATCCGCGCTGGTGCCAGCAGAACGAAGTGCTGTGCGGCGTCTTCGCCGACGCGAGCGTGTTGGGCTCGGCGTTGGAGCGGCTCTACAAGGTGACGACGATGTTCACCGACCTCGGTGTGCTGGAGAGCTGCTCGGACAACCTCGACTTGCAGTCGTGCTGGCCACTGCTGGCGGACGTCGCCGTCAAGTCCAAGATCAGGTGGGTGGAGACGGGGTACGACGCGCTCCGCAAGCTGTTCAAGGTCAACCGGGTCTGCCAGGGCGCCAAGGTCGTGGAGGGCGCGACTTTCAGCGCGCAGGGCATGTCCACGCAGTTGCTGACGGCAGCCGCCGCCGGCCGCAAGTGGGCCTGTGGTTCCTTCAACAAGGCGTACGATGGCGACGGAATGATCATGGCCGCTGCCCGGGACGGCGTGCTGGACATCGCCGTCGAGCGAAACGACAGCACCACCAAGGGCTACCAGATGTTCGACGACGTCATGGCCCACTTCGGCGCCGAGAACCTCAGAAGGATCGAGAGCAAGTGGGTTCCGGCCATGCCGACCAACCTGAACGAGTTCAACAAGCTGATCCGGGGAGGCAAGTCCCTGGAGGAAGCCGCGGCCGCGACCTTCACAGGCCGGAATGCCGCACGGTATGGATTCACCAAGATCCGTATCGTCGAGGCCGAAGGCGAGCCCGGCCACTACACGAACGTCCGGGTCGACTTCGACCGGCCGGACCAGTAGAACGGATTCCCCAGTGGACGAGAACAAGACGGTCGAGAACCTGCGCACCATGGCCGCGGAGGGCGCGGACCTCCTCGCCATGGTCGAGGCCCTCCGGGAGGACGAGGCCTTCCGGCTCACCCCATTGCACCTTCTGAGGATCCTCGACGAAGCGTTCGGCATCCCCTTCCGGGAATCCCGGGCCCTGCTGGAGATCTTCGACCCCGGCCTGCGGCCTCTCGTGCCGGAAGCCGAGGTTGTCCGGAGGTCCGAAGCCGTGCTGGCGCCCTATCTGCCGCGCGCGCGGTAACCGCAGCGCTGACGCACCGACGGCAGGGCCGGTGCGGCCGAGCACCGCCTGGGCCGCACCGGCCCTGCCCCGTGTGACCGTCGCGGCAAGCCGGCACGGGCCGAGCGCAGGGGGCCCGGCAGGCACCACTGTGAAGAGATCTTCACGGCGTTGACGGTCCACCGACATGTGGCTAGTTTCAGTTCACTAATTGATCACAAAGGGGCGGGGCTTACGGATGCGCAGGCGCCGCGCCTGTAGGAGACCAAGCATGAAGATCCGTGCGCGCAAGGCAATCGTCCCGGGCGTGGTCGGCGCCGTTCTCGCGCTGGCTGCCGTACCGTTCGCCTTCGCAGGGGACTCGTCCCCGCAGGACGAGACTCCGCCGCCGTACGCCGTGGAGAACTTCGACTACCCCGGCGCCCAGAACGTGCTGGAGACGAAGGGCATCCTGCTCAAAAGAGGCGACGGCCACATCATCCTGAGCGCCTGCGATTACGACAGGGACCAGATCCGCGTCCTGACCGTCAAGGACACGTCGGTCAACCGCGAGGGGACGTACTGCTTCGAGACCAACCACACCACCGGCTGGCTGACCCTGGAACTGCCGCGTGTGTTCGCGCTGGAGACGGGCACGCACCCCATCAGCGCGGACATCATCGGATCCAGCAGCGGCACGAAGAAGCAGGTGGACGTAGGGAAGGGCGGGTTCGAGTCGGTCGGTGAGGGCACCGTGGGCGGGGAGCGGTCGGTCCTGCTCGAGATCCGCGTCACCGGCTGAGGCCGCCGACACCACGCAACCGGGCCCTCCGGTGCGGACGGCCGCTGCCGCCGGGCCACCACGAGGAGCGGCTTCCCGAGGCGGGAGCTCTCCCCGGTACAGGTTCACCGCGTCGCTTTCGCCGCAGCGCGTCCTCCATCACAAACTTCTCTTAGGACTGTTCAGCAATGTCACGTTTCTCCCTCTCCGGCAGACCGGTCATAGCCACACTGGTGGCGACCGCGGTCGCGGCGCCCCTCGCGCTGAGCACAGCTCCGGCACAGGCGGTCGCCGGTACGGCCACGACCAGTGCCGCCTTCTCCTTCACCGCACGGCTGGACATCGGCGACGGGCAGCGGGCCTGTTCCGCCGTGCTGGTCGCTCCGCAGTGGCTGGCGACCGCGGCGAGCTGCTTCGCCGACGACCTCACCACCGGTCAGCCTCCCGCTGCCGGTGCGCCGAAGTGGAAGACCACCGCGACCATCGGCCGTGCCGACCTGACCACCACATCCGGTCAAGTCCGCGAGGTGGTCGACATCGTTCCCCGACCTGACCGTGATCTCGTGATGGCCCGCCTGGCCTCACCCACCACCGGCATCACCCCCGTGAGGCTCGCGAAAACCGCGCCCGCCGCCGGCGAGGAACTGACCGTGGCCGGCTTCGGCCGCACCAAGGACGAGTGGGCACCGACCAAGCTCCACACTGCCGCCTTCAGTGTCGACTCCGTTGGCAGCACCACGCTCGCCATCCACGGCAAGACCACTGCGGATGCCATCTGCGCCGGTGACACCGGCGGCCCGATCGTGCGGCAGAAGGACGGCAGGACCGAATTGGTCTCCCTGGCCAGCCGCTCCTGGCAGGGCGGCTGCTTCGGCACCGACCCGGCCGAGACCCGGAACGGCGCCGTCGCCACCCGCCTGGACAACATCACCATCGGCAACACCCTCACCCCGGGCACGGTCCTGGCCGCAGGGGACAGCCTGATCTCCAACGCCGCCCGTCTGACCCTTCAGGACGACGGCAACCTGGTCATCGTCTCCAACGCCGGCCGGACCGTCTGGTCCACGAAGACCGGCGGCCACCCGGGCGCCACCGCCCGCTTCGACGCGAACGGCAACCTCGCCGTCGTCGACGCCGACGGCACCAGCGTGCTGTGGGAGTCCAAGACCGTCGCCCCCGGTGGCAAGGCGGTTCTGCAGGACCGCGGCAACTTCGTCATCTACAACGCCGGCAACGAGTCACAGTGGGCCGCCGGCACCGTCGTCCGCCACGACTACAACGGCGACGGCCGCAGCGACATGGCCGCCTGGTACGACTACAGCGACGGCCACGACGGTCTGCACACGCTCAAAGCCGCCACGGACGGCACCATCCAGCAGCCGTTCGGGTCCTACTCCTCCGCCGTCGGCAGCTGGGCAGCGGAGAACATGCAGTTCTCCACCGGCGATTACAACGGCGACGGCCGCGGTGACATGGCCGCGTTGTACGGCTACAGCGACGGCTCGGTGAAGCTGTTCACCGCGCTCGGCAAGGCCGACGGCGGCTTCGAACCCCCCTCCCCGTCCTGGAGCGCCAACCCCGGTGGCTGGACGGCGAAGAACATGACGCTGCACAGCGGTGACTTCAACGGCGACGGCCGAGACGACCTCGCTGCCTGGTACGACTACGACAACGGCGACGACCGGCTCTTCACCTTCACCGCCACCACGTCCGGAGGCTTCAACGCCCCGTTCCCCTCGTGGGCCAACACCAACAACGACTGGAACCGGGACAACCTGAAGTTCGTCTCCGGAGACTGGGACGCCGACGGCCGCGACGACCTCGGCGGCCTGTACCGCTACGCCGACGGCAGCATCAAGATGTTCAGCTTCCTCACCAAGGCCGACGGCGGATTCCAGGCATCCACCGCCTCCTGGAGCAGCTCCACCTTCGGCGACTGGAGCCGCACCCACGTCAACGCCGGCGACTTCAACGGCGACGGCCGAGACGACGTCGCCGCCTGGTACGACTACAGCGACGGCCGCGACGCGATCCACATCCTGACCAGCCTCAGCACGCCCGAAGGCCACTTCGGCACGCCCGTCAAGGCCTACGAGACCGCCGCCGGCAACTTCACCTATTCCAGCATGCGTCTCGTGCCCGGCGACTACAACGGCGACGGCCTCGACGACCTCGCCGCCATGTACGGCTACAGCGACGGAAAGGTCAAGATGTTCACCTGGACCACCCGCACCGACGGCACGATCAACGGAGCCGCACCCGGCTGGGCCAGCGCCACCACCACCGGCTGGGACATCGACCGCAGCACCTTCCTGCGCAGCGCCAACTGAGCACCATCAGCCGACGGCGCGGGCTGCTCCTGGTCTCGAAAACGGCCCAGCAGCCCGCGCACGCACGCGGGCGACAGGAAGCGCAGGCGCTGCGAGACCAGCTCACCTCCGTGGGGCACTCGGCGGCGACCCCGAAGGGGCCGGGCGCCCTACCAGTGGTGCCAGACTTGTGCGGGGGCGATCTCCCAGGACGTGCCCGCGATCTCTCCGGGAAGAAGAGCGCCCAGGTCACCACGGCGCGGCCGACGGCCTTCTGCCCACCGCCGTCGCGCACGCCGAGGCCAGTCCCGTCGCCTTGCCGGGCCACTGCTTCCTCGGCGCGCCCCTGGCCTGCGAGATCTGTCTCCGGCTCGTCGCCGCCGGGTACGAGGAGCCGGTGCGGCACCTGTTCGTCAGCGGGGCCCGCGCCCCGTTCCTGGGCAACTCCGCGAAGACCGCCGGGATGTCCGACGACGAGTTCCTCTCCGGCGGCTTTCCGAAGGCACCGGCACCGGCAGCCTCCGCGGCCGACTCGTCGCGGCCGCCGAGCGACAGCCCGAACTGGCCGGCCTCCGCGTCCGGGAGGAGCCGGTCGCAGCCGGCGCCGACGACCCCGCCGCTTAGGGGGCTTCTGACGGATCTCCGTGGCGTCGCGACGCCCGGCACGCTCCCTCAGAGGGGGCACCCCCACTCGCCGCACGGGGCGGAGGGCCAGGTGGCTCCGCCGCATGACCCGCCGCCCCGCACGCCGAGAGCACGCACCGAACGCCGCTCCTTCTTCCACGGAGATAGGTCAGAAGCCCCCTAGAGTCCCGCACTCCGCATGCGCGAGATCGGCCGACCGGCGGCCGGCGTCACCCGGATGACCGTGCTGGCCTACGCGGACGGTGTCGCCGACCTGCTGACAGTCGCGCACCGGGCCCGCCTCGGCCGATCGGTCCCCGGGCTCCCGGAGCACGCCGCGCCGGTCGCGGCCGGCAGCTGCCACGCCTGTCTGCCCTCCGCGCTGTTCAGCGTCGGCAACGGATATCGGGAATCCCGGACCCGGTTGCCCGACCGGGCCCGGGACAACGGCATGCACGTTCTCATGGCGAACCACAACGGGCACACCGACGGCTGGAAGCGCGCGGTTCCAACGCGGTACGGGGCCCGGACGGCACGGTGCTCGCCGAAGCCGGACCGGAGGCGGCGGAACTCGTCTATGCCGGCCTCGATCCGGCGGCGTGCGGGGCGACGGCGGCGGACGGTGCGCCGCTGCGGCCGGCTCTGTTCCTGTCATGCCCTGTCATGAGGAGCACGGTGCGAGGGAGGCGGCCGTGAACCGGGCCGGCGTGGTCGGCTGTGGCGGTTTCACCCCCCCGCCCGTGGCGTGCGCCATACGGCCCCGGTTCACTCCGGCCGCCGAGGGCTGTGCCGGGTTCACACCCGGCGATGGAGGCAGTCCCCGGGGAGGGACGGTGCCCACCGCTTCGAGTGTCCGAAACGCTGGTGCCGTCTCCGCGGAGCGGATCGCCTTGACCGTTCCCGGGCCATGGGCGGGGTAGCGGTACAGGGCCGCAGTATCCCGGCACAGGGCGGGCGCCGCGAGATCGGCGGAGCCGGTGTCTGCCGGTCTGCCGGTCTGCCGGTGGAGTCTGCCCGGAAAACTGCGGCAGCGGACGGACCGGATGTCCGGTACGCGTTCGGTGAGGCGGAGCAGAGTACCGGCCGTGGCTTCGGTGCCGCGGCTGAGGAGACGGGCGCAGGTGAGATGAACTCCGTGCAGAAGGACGGAACGCCGGAAACCGGTGGCCGGACCTGCCTCTGCGAGCGGCGAGAGCGGTACGGCGGCTTCGGCCGGCAGGTGCCGGGCGGGGCGGGGCTCGGTGGCGGCGAGCTCGACGAGGACGTGGCCGGTCACGGCGAAGACCAGTTCGAGGGCGAAGCAGTACAGGGCCGGCGGGTCGTCGTCCCGGCGGTGCCGCAGGAGGCCGCGGCATCGGTCGGCGGCGGTGCGGACACGCCGGAGCGCACCCGCGCACAGCCCGGCCCCGTACGCTTCCGGGTGTACGGGGCCGGCCCCGTACGGATCACCTGGTGCGGGCGTCTGCCTTCGGGGCCGTGCCCGGCCCGGTGCCGGCATCGGTAGCGGCGTCGGCATCGGGCGAGATCCCGGCCAGGTCCCGGTGACGGGTCTCCTTGCCCGCGGCCACGGCGACGATGGTCAGCACGGCCGCGGCGATGACGTACAGGGAGATCGGGGTGGAGCTGCCGTAGCCGGACATCAGCGCGGTGGCGATCAGCGGCGCGGGGGCGCCCGCCGCGACCGAGGCGAACTGGGCGCCGATGGAGGCACCGGAGTAACGCATCCGCGTCGCGAACATCTCGGAGAAGAAGGCCGCCTGGGGCGCGTACATCGCTCCGTGCAGCACCAGGCCCACGGTCACGGCGAGAAGCAGGGCGCCGAAGCCGCCGGTGTCGATGAGCCAGAAGAACGGGAACATCCACAGGCCGACACCGGCCGCGCCCAGCAGGTACACCGGACGCCGGCCGACCCGGTCCGACAGCGCGCCCCAGGCCGGGATGACCGCGAAGTGCACGGCGGAGGCGATCAGCACCGCGTTGAGCGCGGTCTGCTTGGAGACACCGGCCGAGGTGGTGGCGTAGACGAGGACGAAGGCGGTGATGACGTAGTAGCCGATGTTCTCCGCCATCCGCGCGCCCATCGCGACCAGCACGTCACGCCAGTGGTATCGCAGCACGGCGACGAGGGGCAGCCGCTCGGCCCGCGCGGACTTGGCCTCCGCGCGCTCCAACGCCTGTTTGAACACCGGCGATTCGTCGACCGACAGACGGATCCACAGGCCGACGATCACCAGGACCCCGGAGAGCAGGAACGGGATCCGCCAGCCCCAGCTGCCGAACGCCGCGTCCGACAGGACGGCGGTCAGCAGGGACAGCACACCCGTCGCCAGCAACTGCCCCGCCGGCGCGCCGGTCTGCGGCCAGGAGGCCCAGAACCCGCGCCGCCGCGCGTCCCCGTGCTCCGACACCAGCAGGACGGCCCCGCCCCACTCACCGCCGAGCGCGAAGCCCTGGACCAGCCGCAGCACGGTCAGCAGCACGGGTGCGGCGGTCCCGATGGTGGCGTGCGTCGGCAGCAGCCCGATCGCGAAGGTCGCCCCGCCCATCAGCAACAGGCTCAGCACCAGCAGCTTCTTGCGCCCGAGCCGGTCGCCGTAGTGCCCGAACACCAGGGCGCCCAGCGGCCTCGCGGCGAACCCGACGGCGTACGTCAGGAACGACAGCAGCGTGCCGACCAGCGGGTCGGACTCGGGGAAGAACAGCTTGTTGAAGACGAGCGCGGCGGCGGAGCCGTAGAGGAAGAAGTCGTACCACTCGATGGTGGTGCCGATGAGGGACGCGGCGACGATGCGCTTGAGGTTGGACGGGGCTGGGGGAGCGGTCGCGGGCGACGACATCGGCACCACTTCCTGACGTTCGACGGGGACGGTTGCGTGTCGCCACACGGTAGGAACGCGCAGGTCAGAGGCGTATGTGGCGGGACGCCATAGTTCGGGGGACGGCTATGCGTGCGGCCACCATGCCAGCGCACGAAAGGGCGGTCCAGGGGGTCGGAGGGGGCCAAGGCGAGCACTGTCTGAGACGCGCAGTTCAGGGTGATTTGAGGGTGCGGTGCTGACTCCCGTGCTGGTTTGGTGCTGACTTAAAAGCCCACGTCATCACCCGTCTTCACCCCTCCCGTGCTGACTTGGTGCTGACTACGCTCCGTTGAACTCGGACAATTGAGGCTTATCGCCTCGCAGTCGCGGCTGGAGGTGACCGGGCTGAAAGGTGACCCCGGCTTCAGCAGGTCGACCCGGACCTGATCAACGCGGGCAAGGAGACCGTCACTGTCCTGCCGGCGCCTCCTTCTTCGACTCGGTCCTCTCCTTCGGGATGATCCGCGGCGGGCACATCGACGTCGCCGTCCTCGGCGCGATGCAGGTCTCCGCCCGGGGCGACCTCGCCAACTGGGCCGTGCCGGGGAAGATGATCACCTGCATCGGCGGCGCGACGGACCTCGTCCACGGCGCCCGCACGGTCATCGTCGTGATGACCCACAGCAGAGGCCTCGCCTGGAAGCATGCGCTAGTGCCGCACCAGGCAACGTTTGCCCCGTCGCGACGCCCGGCACGCTCCCCCAAGCTCTTCGAGCAGGGGGGACCCCCACTCGCCGCACCGGCCGAAAGCCCAAGTACGTCCAGTACGAGGACTTCCGGCCGGCACTCCCCCAGCCTTCGGCCGGGGGGACCCCCAGAGCACGCACTGAACGCCGCTCCTTGACGGGCAAGCGTCGCCTGCCGCGGCACTAGCCAGTGGGTGTTGGGCGCGCCCACTGTCCGACGAAGCCCTCTCCAGCTTGCTCGGCCGGCAACAGTCCGGCACGCTCGCCACCATCAAGCGCAGTGCCACCCCCACCTGACAACCATGGTGTGGAAACCTCCGCGCGTCGCTCTGCCGCAAATGCCTGCTTCCGGCTGCCACCCAGGGCATGCTGTTGTGCGACGACCGGGCTCCGTACGAGAGGGCGTCGGCGGCCGATGAGTGACCGCGTGACCGCCATTCCATGACAGGTGAGGGCTTTCAGGTGGTGGATGACCGGCGAGCCGAACCGCCGTCTGGGGTGGAAGTCGCCGCGCTGGCGGACCGGCTCAAGGAGCGCATCTACGCGACGATCACGATGGTCGCTGTGGTGGTTGGGCTGGCCATGAGCGAGGTCGGCGCCGTGGGCGCTGCCGCCACGGTACTGACGACGGCTCTGGGGCTGTGGCTCGCGACGTTCGTCGCCGATCAGCAGGCCCACCGTACCGTTCACCGAGGCTTCGCCACAGGCCACGCACTGCGGCGCATGCTGTACGTCAGCAGTCCACTGCTGTCCTGCGCCGCGGGCCCGGCCGTGATGATCACCCTGGCCGCGCTGGATGTCCTGTCCCTTCACGCCGCACTGCTGGTGTCAGCCGGTGTGGGTGTGGTGTCGCTCTTCCTTTACGGCTGCCTGGGCGGGATGCGCATGGGAGGCGGTGCGCTGCTGGCCGTGATGGCCGGGTTGGCCGACGCAGCGATCGGCGTGGTGGTGGTACTGGTGAAGGTGGCTGCCGGGCACTGAGGCGGTGGCCGGGACGGGCGTCGTCCCGATGCTCCGTGGTGTGCGGACCGGGGCGTCCGACCGGCCCCCGGGGGTGGCCCGGCGGGAGCGCCGAACGGGTGTGTCCGCTCGGCGCGCCATCCGGTCCGGGCCATGGTCGTCGGACGGGAACCGGTCCGCTGTCCTCAGGCCACCTGGAAGGAACGGCGGGACAGGCCGAAGCCGTAGCCGTCGAGGGTCGTCAGCACCGGACCGGTGGGGACGGTGGCCGCGCCGAGAGTGACGAACAGGGGAGTGAAGTGCTCCACGGTCGGGTGGGCGTAGGGCATCCCCGGGGCAGTGCTGCGGAAGCGGGCGAGTTCGTGGACGTCACCGCGGGCCAGTGCGTCGGCGGCCCAGGCGTCGAAGTCGGCGGACCAGCCGGGCACCTTGTTCTCCCGCACCATCTCCTGGGTGATGAACGGCAGGCCGTGGGTCATGTGGCCCGAGCCGATCACCAGCACACCCTCTTCCCGCAGGGTCCGCAGTCGCTCGCCGATGGCCAGCAGCCGGTCGGGGTCCTCGGTGGGCAGGCTCAGCTGCAGCACCGGAATGTCCGCGTCCGGATACATGATCTTCAGGGGCACCCACGCGCCGTGGTCCAGGCCGCGCCGGGCGTGCTGATGCACCCGTTCGGTGTCCGGCATGAGGCCGGTGACCTGACGGGCCAGGTCGGAGGCGTCCGGGGTGTCGTACCGGAAGGTGTAGTACAGCGCGTCGAAGCCGCCGAAGTCGTAGACGAGCTCGTCCGGTCGGGCGGCGCTCAACGACAGCGGCGCGGACTCCCAGTGCGCGGAGACGATCAGAATGGCCTTCGGCTTGGGCAGGGCCCGGGCCCAGTCGTGCAGTGGGGTCAGCCATTCGGGGCTCTCGAAGGGCATGGGACCACCGCCGTGCGAGAGGTAGAGGCTGGGCAGCGCGCCGTCCTGTGGTGACCAGGGACGATGCGGCTCGGCGGCTTCGAGCGCGGCGGCGTGCCGCAGGTGCGCGGCGAAGGGGTGCGACGCCGGTATACGGGCGTCGGCGGCGGCGGTCGTGGTGATGGCTTGGCCGGTCATGCGGGCTCCTCCGTCGGGACTGCGGACGATGTCTGTCAGGCACTCACTCGCTGGCGCTGGGCTGGCCGCCGGCCAGTGAGCAGGTGATCGAGGCTGAAGCGCCCGGCACCGATGACGGCCAGGGAGAGCGCGGCCGCGCCGAGTACGAGGACGAGTTCGTAGCCGCCCTTGTCGGCGAAGAGGCCGGAGCCGGCGTGCACGAACGCGTACGCGCCGATCATGTTGATGAGGAGCAGCAGCCCGGCGACGGGCATGGCGAGCCCGAGTATCAGCGCGGCACCACCCGCCAGCTCGACGACGGCGGCGAACCACGCCGAGGCGGTGGCGGCGGGTACACCGGCCTGGTCGAAGAAGGCTGCGGTGCCGTCGATGCCGTTGGTGAACAGCTTCTGCCAGCCGTGGGCGAAGAAGACGACGCCGACGGCGACGCGGGTCAGCAGAAGAGCGATGTCCCGAGCGGAAGAGGGGAAGACCATGGTGAATCCTGTCATCGGTGTGGCGGATGGGTGGGTGCTGTCGGTCGTGCGGTTTCGAGGCGCCGACGGGAGGGCGGCCGGCGCGGCTGCGGCGGAGTCTCCGTGCAGCCGCGCCGCGCCTGCCGTCGGACGGGTGGCAGTCAGGCGACGACGGAGAACCCGCCGGTCCAGCCGACCTTCTCGCCGGCCGCGAGAGTGAGCTGGAGGAAGCCGAACGCCTCCAGCTCCCGGGCCCGGCGCAGCGAACCGGCGTCGATGGCGCGCAGGCCGGCCGCGGTGACGATGTCGGCCAGCGACGTCTTGGCGTCGGAGTCGTCGCCGGCGATCAGTACGGTCGTGGGCTGTCCGCCGACGGTGCCCGAGGCCAGGGTCGCCGCGAACGTGGTGTTGAACGCCTTCAGTACCCGGGACCGGGGGAGTGCGGCGGCGACCTCGGCGGTGGCCGAGCCGTCGGCGGGGACGACCAGGGAGTCGAACGTCGTGAAATCCACGGGGTTGGTGATGTCGACGACGACCTTGCCGGCGAGCTGTTCGCCGCGCTGGGCGACGATGCCGGCCAGCGCGGCGTACGGGACCGCCAGGACGACGATCTCGCCGGTGACCGGCTTGTCGGTGTCGGCCGAGCCGAGCATCTCGACGGTGTTGCCGCCCTTCTTCGCGAGGTCGGCGATGGCCGAACCCATGGTGCCGGTGCCGATGATGCTCACGTGTGCCATGACGGTGCCCCTGTCCGATAATGGTTGTAGCGACAATTGACCGACGTCGGACTCAGCAAACTTGTCGCTACAACCATTCCGGATGGAGATGTGACCGTGGACACACTTTGGCTCGACCGCCGCGAGCTCCGTGCCTGGATACGTCTGCGCGCGGTGCTGGAGCTGCTACCGGGGGTGCTCGACGCACAGCTCCGCAATGACGCCGGCCTGACGGAGTTCGAGTACCAAACCCTGGCGGGGCTCTCCGAGGCGCCCGGCCACACGTTGCGCATGACGGCCCTGGCCCAGCAGACCAACGCCACCCTGCCCCGGCTCTCGCACGTGGTTGCGCGCCTGGAGAAGCGCGGCCTGGTGGAACGCTTCCCCTGTCCGGAGGACCGCCGGGCGACCAACGCCCGGCTCACCGAGGCCGGGTGGGCGGGAGTACGGCAGGCGGCGCCCGGCCATGTCGCCACCGTCCGCCGCCATGTCATCGACGCCCTCACCGACGAGCAGGTCGACCAGCTCACGGCCATCGGTGACGCCATCCTGGCCGCACTGGACTCATCGGGGAGGATGGCCGCCGTCTACACCCGTTACGACGGAGCTCACGATCCCGAGCCGGGTGCCTAGGCGGTCAGTGGCAGCTGTGCGGCCCTCCGGCCAAGGAGCGAGCCATCGGTTTTTCACCTCTGTGGCCGGGCGCGACAATGACCCGCATGGGCACCTCGACAGAACGCACGGATGACCTGGCGATCCGGCAGCCGCGCCAGGAACGCACCCGGCAGGCCTGGGCGCGCATCCTGGACGCCGGTGTGGCGTTGATCGAGGAAGGCGGCTACGAGGCGTTCACCATCGCCGCTGTGTGTGAACGCGCGCAGGTCGCCCCCCGCGCCGTCTACGACCGCACCACCAGCAAGGACGCACTGTTCCTGGCCGTGTACGAACACGGCGTCATCCGCGTGACCGCCGACCAGCACGTCTTCACCGAGCTCCAGAGCCGGGAGGAGCTGCCGCCGACCGAACTGATCACCGCGGCCGTCACCGCACTGACCGCTTTGTTCGCCCGGCACGCCGCTTTCCTCAAACCCATCCTGCTGCTGTCCGGCGCCCATCCCGAAGTTCTGCGCCGCGGCCGTGACCATGTCCATCTGCTCGCCGACGCCTTCACCGCTGTGCTGCTCACCGCCCGCGAGCACTTCACCCACCCCGACCCGGAGGCCGCGGCCCGCCAGTGCTTCGCCACCGCCTTCTCCGCCTGCGTCGTCCGCACCGCCCACGGCGCGGACTTCGCCACCACACCCGTCGACCACGACACCTTCACCTCCCACCTCGCCCTGAGCACCGCACGCACCTTGTTCGCTCCTCACCCCGCCGCCACCTGACCGGGCCGGCGAGGCGGCCGGACGCGGCATCCGCGGCGTGGATCGTCCGGCATGCCCAGAAGCGATCTCGTACTCCCTGTCACGACCGCCACCTGCGAAGTTACGCTCCGCTGGTGACAGTGACATGGGAGATCAAGGAAGGCGTGGCGACGGTTCGGCTGGACCGGCCGCCGGTCAACGCCCTCGACATCGCGACCCAGGACCGCTTCCGGGAGATCGCCGAGGAAGTCGGCGGGCGGGAGGACGTCAGGGCGGTAGTCCTGTGGGGCGGCGAGAAGGTGTTCGCGGCGGGCGCGGACGTGAAGGAAATGCAGTCCATGGACCACGCGGCCATGACACTGCGGGTGCGCACCCTGCACGAGTGCTACGACGCCGTGGCCCGCATCCCCCAGCCCGTCGTGGCCGCGATCACCGGTTACGCCCTCGGTGGCGGCTGCGAGCTGGCCCTGTGCGCCGACTACCGGATCGCCGCGGACACGGCTCGGCTGGGGCAGCCGGAGATCCTGCTCGGGCTCATCCCCGGCGCCGGCGGCACGCAGCGCCTCGCCCGCCTCGTGGGGCCGTCGAAGGCCAAGGACCTGATCTTCACCGGCCGCCAGGTGACGGCTGAGGAGGCTCTGCGGATCGGGCTCGTCGACCGGGTCGTACCGGTCGGCGAGGTGTACGAGGCCGCTTTCGCCTGGGCGTCCCGGCTCGCCGCCGGACCGGCCCTGGCCCTGCGGGCCGCCAAGGAAGCCGTCGACCAGGGCCTCAACACCGACCTGGCGACCGGACTGGCCATCGAACGCGCCCTGTTCTCCGGCCTGTTCGCCACCGAGGACCGCGAGACCGGCATGCGGAGTTTCGTCGAGGAGGGGCCCGGCCGGGCGCGGTTCCGCTGAGCGCCCGCGTGCGGCGGCACAGGGGGAGGAACGATGGACCGTTCCTCCCCCTTCGGCGTGCTCCTCGGTGACGAGTCGCGGTCATACCGGCCGACAGGGGAGGATGCCGGCCGCCCCGCACGCGTGCACGGGTACGGGCAGTCTGCACCCGCCGCACACGGAACCGCCCGCGAGGGCGAGCGGCAACCGATCGTCTCGGTGATCACTCGCCCGCGCGGGCGGCGTGTGCGGGGGAATCAGTAGGGTTCGGCCAGCCTCGCCTGGGCCGCGGGCATCGGGGTCTTCAGCAGTTCGCGGTCCTGCTCGGTCGGGGTGCCCGACTCGGTGCGCAGCAGTGCCGCCGAGTACTGCTGGACGAAGCCGACCCGCGGCATGCGCCGCTCCCACCAGGCCCGCAGTGCCTTGTCGAGGTCGTCGGAGGCGTCGAGACACTGGGCGAGCACCACGGCGTCCTCGGCGGCCATGGCCGCGCCCTGGGCCATGTGCGGGCTGCTGGCGTGGGCGGCGTCCCCGGCCACCGCGATACGGCCGCGGTACCACGGCTCGTCCACGGTCACCTGCTCGATGGGGCTGTACGCGGCCGGCGCGTCCTCGCTCAGCGTGTGGCCCAGTTCGCCGATCCAGCCCGTGAACTCACCCAGCAGGGACCGGATGCGCTCGACGATCTGCGCTGAGGTCTGCCGCGGACGGATGCTCTCCTCGGGGACGACGAGTGCCACGTAGCAGCTGGTCTCACTGAGCGGGATCAGGGTCGCCTTGATGCTCCCGGCGAGGGCGTAGACGATCCGGTCCAGCTCCGGCGGGCGCGGCAGACTGATCCGCCAGCACGCGAACCCGGTGTACTCGGCGTCGTACCGGCTGCCGAAGAGGTGGCGGCGGACCTGCGAGCGGATGCCGTCGAAACCGACCACGAGGTCGTACCGCCCGTCCGACGGCACGGTGGCGTCCGGCATCGCACCGGTGAACGTGACGTCCACGCCGTCCGGGGCCTCCGTGAGGGAGGCGAGGGTCGAGCCGTGGTACAGGTGCGCGCCGGCACCGCGGGCCGCGCCGAGCAGGATGCGGCACAGCTCGGCCCGCTGGATGGCGTTGTTCGGCGGCATGTCCCGGAACACGGAGGGCGGGATGTCCATCATCGTGTTGCTGTCGGCCCCCGCCATGCGCAGGTCGCTGAACTGGTAGCCGGACCGCAGGCAGTCGTCGAGTACGCCGATTTCCCGCATGACGCCCAGGGCGTTGCCCGGCTGGTTCAGACCCACGCCGAGCACGGAACCGGGCGGGCGGTGTTCGACCACGTCGACGTGGACGCCTCGCCGGGCCAGCGCGGTGGCGGCCACGAGGCCGCCGATGCCGCCGCCCTGGACCAGGACACGGGACACGGATGTCATGCGGAGCTCCCGGCGGAGTGCGGGCGACGGCTGCGGGCGGGCGGGACGGGACGCACCGCAGGACCGGCCACCAGCCGGTTCTCGATGTGGCCGATGCCCTCGGTCTCCATGCGGACGACATCGCCCGGCTTGAGCGGACCCGGGGCGGTGTCGGGGCTGGTCTTCCACAGTTCGGCGAGGCATCCGGTGCCGCAGGTGCCGGAGCCGAGGACATCACCGGCGCGCACGACGGTGCCGCGGGAGGCGTAGGCGAGCATCTCGGGGAAGGTCCAGGACATGTGGGCGGAGGTGTCGCCGCCGGTGCGCTCGCCGTTGAGGAAGACCTGCGAGGTGAGGGACAGCACGCCGTCCTTGTCCCACACGTCGGCGAACTCGTCGGCGGTGACCAGCCAGGGGCCGAGCGTGGTCGCGGTGTCCTTGGACTTGGAGGGGCCGAGCGGCAGGGTGAGTTCCCGGGTCTGGAAGTCGCGGGCTGACCAGTCGTTGAGGATCGTGAAGCCGAGGATGTGGTCGCGGGCCTCGGCCACCGAGAGGTCGGAGCCGGCCTTGCCGACGACGGCGCCGAGCTCCAGCTCGAAGTCGAACCGCTGGGCGCCGGGCGGGATCGGGACCGGGGCGTAGGGCGCGACCACCGCCACGGGGTTGGAGAAGTAGAAGCCGGGCTCCGTGTACCAGCCCTCGGGTACGTCACCGGTCATGAGTGCCGTGACGTGGTTCTCGTAGGTGAGGTAGTCGCGGATGGACGGCGGCTGCAGAAGCGGGCCGAACACCGCCTCGTTCAGGGGGAGTACGGCGCCGTCGCGGACCCGGCGGGCCACGTCGTCGAGGGCCTCCCGCCCGCCTTCGATCACCTGGAGCAGGGTCTCGGGCGTGGGCAGTACGCGGACGCTGTCGCCGTCCCGAACACCTACTCGGGGTCCGTCGTCGGTGAGAAGCGTGGTGAGTTT
The DNA here is from genome assembly GCF_040628835.1 of Streptomyces sp. NPDC006134. NCBI lineage: Bacteria > Bacillati > Actinomycetota > Actinomycetes > Kitasatosporales > Streptomycetaceae > Streptomyces > Streptomyces sp. NPDC006134. The sequence continues at coordinate 17,666 of NZ_JBEXTV010000024.1, forward strand.
CACTGGTATGACGTCCTTGTCACAGGATGCGCGGACCGGAGTCGCCGCACGGCGGGACGACTCCGGTGGGGGTCATTTGACGGCGACGGGGTTCACCGGTGAACCGACGGCACCGGTGAAGGGCAGGGGCTGGGCGGCGAGCAGGAACTCGTACACGCCGTCGCCGGCGCAGTCCTCGGCCAGCGCTTCCAGGTCCCACATCTCGCCGACGAGCAGCCCGATGTGCGGCAGGGCGACCTGGTGCAGCGGCTGGAAGGAGCCGGGGAACTCGTTGGGACGCACCTCGAAGCCCCAGGTGTCGGTGGCGATGGCGGCGATCTCGGAGCCGTGCAGCCAGCCCGCCGTACCGAAGGACAGGCCCGGAGCCGGTCCGCCGGCGTATGTACCCCAGCCTTCGCCACGAGCCAACGATCGCCGTACGCGCGCGAGTTGGCCGGTACGGACCAGTACGATGTCACCCCGGCGGATCTGCGCGGTCGGCCCCTGCCGGTCGATCGTGGCGCGCAGGTCGTCGGTCGTGATGGCGTAGGCGTCGTCCAGCTCGCCGGCCTCCCCGCCGAGCGCCCGCCCGACGTCGAGCAGGACGCCGCGTCCCACCAGGGGAGCCGCCAGGTGCTCGATGCCGGTGGCGGAGTCGCCCTCACTGGTGACGGTCTCCGCGCCCTTGCGGCCGTTCCAGCCGATGCCGTGGTCGAAGACGTGGCCGAGCCCGTCCCACTGGGTGCCGCACTGCAGCGGCATGAACACCGCGTCGTCGGCGGCGCTGAGGCCGTGCGGGGTGCCCATCTGCTCGGCGGTGTCCTGCCCCGTCGACATCATGGTGTGCACCGGGTTGACCCGGCGCCGCCAGCCGTTCTGCGGGCCGTTCGCGTCCAGGGGCAGCGACAGGGAGAAGGACGTGCCCCGGCGGGCGAGCGCCGCCGCACCGCTGCGCACCTCGTCGTCGAGGAAGTTGACCGTGCCCAGGGCATCGTCCTCGCCCCAGCGATTCCAGTTGCTGTAGCGGGCGGCGGCCGTGGCGATGGCGGCCTCCGGGTCGGTCCCGTACTCGTCGAGAACGTTCACGGCCGGCCTCACACCGGGGGTGCGACGAAGCAGCCGCGGTCGACGTCGTTGAAGGACTCCTTGGCCAGCAGCTCGTTGAAGGGGTTGGCCGTGCCCCACTGGTCCTGGTTCTCCGGCTGCGACACGTCGTACTGGCTGGGGTGCCAGATGTCCTCGTCGAGCAGTTCCAGCTCGGTGGTGTACTCGACGGTGTTGCCGTGCGGGTCGAGGAAGTACGAGAAGGTGTTGTCGCCCGCCATGTGGCGTCCCGGGCCCCACACCTTGTGCACACCCGCCCGCAGCAGCCGGCCCGAGCCGCGCATGTACTCGTCCAGGCCCCGCATCTCGAACGAGATGTGGTGCAGGGAGGTGTGCGGCCCGCGGGCGATGGCGAGGCTGTGGTGCTGGGGGTTGCAGCGCATGAAGTACATCAGGGCGCCCATGTGCGGCAGGGTCAGCGCGTCCGACAGGTCGAAGTCGAGGTGCTTCTCGTACCAGGCCTTGGTGGCCTCGGGGTTCGCGGAGTTGACCACCACGTGGGAGATGCGCACGGGGATCGACTCGCGCTCCTCGATCCTGCGGTGCCTGCGCTCCGCGACCCCGGAGCTGACCTCGATGGTGCGGCCGTCGATGTCGAAGAAGCGGAAGCCGTAACCGCCACCGGCCGTCTGGAGCTCGCGCGGTTCGTGCACCAGCTGGACGCCGTCGTGCCCGAGGCGGGCCGCCAGCGCGTCGACGCCGGCCCGGTCCTTGGCGCCGTAGGCGATCAGATCGAGCCGCTTCTCCTTGTCCCGGCGCAGCCGCACGATGTACTGCTCCGGCGATCCCTCGGCGGCCAGGAAGCAGACGCCGTCGTCGTCGGCGACCGGGGTGAGTCCCCACAGGGTGGTGTAGAACTCCCGCTGCTTGTCGAAGTCGGGGACCGCGAGGTCGACGTGGCGGAGGTGGGTGATCAGGCGTTCCTTCATCGGATGCCTCCGGTGGGTTCGGACGGGAAGCCGGGCAGGGGACCCAGCAGCCGCTGCGCGTTGCCGCCGCGTACGGCGGCGACGGTGGCGGCGTCGAAGCCCGCGGCGAGCAGCCGCTCGACGGGGTTGTCGACGCCCATGTCGAAGGGGTAGTCGCTGCCGAGCGTGACCTGGGTGGGGCCCATGACGTCGACGAGGTGGCGCAGTTGGTGCGGTTCGTAGACGAGCGAGTCGACCCACATGCGGCGCAGTTGGGCGCTGGGGGGTTCGGCGGTGGTGCGCGCGTCGGGCCTGACGTGCCAGGCGTGATCGGCGCGGACCAGGTAGGAGGGGAGGTATCCGCCACCGTGGGCTGCCCAGATCCGCAGGCCGGGGCGGCGTTCGAGCAGCCCGGAGAAGGCGATGCGGGACAGGGCGAGCGCCGTCTCGACGGGGTTGCCGACGGTGTTGAACAAGTAGTAGGCGCCCAGCCGCGGGCCGAGCGAGCAGCCCCAGGGATGGATGAGGACCGCGGCCCCCAGCTCCTCGGCGGCCTGCCAGAACTCGGCCAGGCTCGGGTCGTCCAGTTCGACGCCCGGCGCCGCCGCGGTGGAGATCTGCACGCCGCGCACCCCGAAGGACGTGACTGCTTCGCGCAACTGGTCGACGGCGAGGTCAGGGTACTGGAGCGAGACGGTGCCGATGGGGACCAGCCGGTCCGGGCGCTTGGCGCAGAACTCGGCCACCGTCTCGTTGGACAGGGCGGCGATCCGCTCGGCGAGGTCCCGTTCGGCCCAGGAATGGGGCAGGGGGACGGCGCTCACCGCCTGGATGTCCACTCCGCCCCGGTCCATCGCCTCCAGACGCAGGTCCAGGTCGGTCAGGCGGGGGCCCAGCGATCCGATCTGCTCCATGTTGACGGCCATGGACGCGGGCCCCTGGGCGGCGGCGTCGATCCGGCGCTGCCGGGCCAGCCCCGGCTCGCCCTCGATCAGCGCGTCGACGGCGGGCACCCCGAGGTGGGCGTGCAGGTCGACACTGGGCACGTCCTGCGGGTGGGCGGACGTCACGACGCCGCCACACAGCGGTTGCGCTGGGCGCCGAGGCCGGTGATGGTCGCGTCCATCACGTCGCCGTCCCGCAGCAGCCGGCCGTGGACCAGGCCGTTGCCGGCCGGGCTGCCGGTGAGTACCAGGTCGCCGGGGAGCAGGGTGGCCATCTTCGAGCAGTGGGCGATGATGCGCGCCACGTCGAAGATCATGTCCTTGGCGGACTCGTTCTGCATGACCTCGCCGTTCAGCTTGAGCGTCAGCTGGAAGTCGCCAGGGTCGGGCGCCGCCGAGCGGGGCACGATCACCGGGCCGGTCGGCAGGAAGGTCGGAGCGTTCTTGCTGGCCATCCAGTCGGCGCCCAGCTCGGGCATGTCACGGCGCATGACCAGTTCCCGCAGGGTCAGGTCGTTGACGATCACCCAGCCGGCCACCGCGTCCAGCGCCTGCGAGGGATCCAGGTCGCGGACCGGGCGGCCGATGACGGCCGCCAGCTCCAGTTCCCAGTCCGGCTGCTTGCCGTACTTCGGCAGGACCACGTCGTCGTATGCCCCGCAGATGGCGCTGGGCAGGCCGGTGAACACGTACGGCGGGTGCTCCAGCCGCTCGTCCATCTGGGCCGTGGCGTCCGCGCGCACCTGCTCCGGGGTGCGCCCGTCGGACGGGTCGTGGTGCTTGACCGCCAGGTCGATGACGTGCGTGCGGTAGTTGGCGCCGGCCTGGAAGATCTGCCGGGGGACGATCGGAGCCGCCACCCGGAGCCCGTCCAGCGGGACCCACCGCTCCCCGTCCGGGGCCGTCGCGAGGGACTCCAGTACGGGGCGGACGGTGTCCCAGTCCTCCATCAGGGCCAGGACGGACGCCGGCCGGCCCGCCTTCTCCTCGGCGGACAGATCGAGGACCCGGTCGCGGCACAGCAGCCCCGGGAACGGGGACTGCCCCGCACGGGAGAAGCTGCCGAGCGCCCAGGGTCCGGCGTGGTCGATCGAGGACACCATGCACGTGCTCCTTCGCAGGCTGTTCGACCGACGCCAGGTAACGTCGGCGTGAACAGCAGCATGCGGTCCGGCCCCCGCGGCAGGCCAACAAATGATCCGTATGGTGAGCCATCCACGGGGCCGATGACCGCTGAACAACCGCCTGCGGAGGGCACGTTGGAGCTTCCGACGCTCGATCTGAACCTGATCGTCGTGCTGCACGCACTGCTCCAGGAACGCAATGTGACCCGGGCCGGGGAGCGGGTCGGGCTCAGCCAGCCGGCCACCAGCGCGGCGCTGGCACGGTTGCGGCGGCACTTCGACGACCAGCTCCTGGAGCGGGTCGGCAGCCACTACGAGCTGACGCCGCTCGCCCAGGGACTGCGGGCGGAGCTGGGGGAGACGGTGGAGCGGCTCTCGCGCCTGCTCACCGCCCAGCCCCACTTCGATCCCGCGACCACGAGCCGCCGCTTCACCGTGCAGTGCTCCGACTCGGTTCTCACCGTCCTGGGCGCGCCTCTGGTCGCCGCCCTACACGCGGCCGCGCCCGGCGCGGGCGTCGACTTCCGGCCCGTGGGCCGCAGCATGCTGAGCGATCCGCTGGCGGGCCTCGCCGACATCGACGTGCTCGTCATGGCCCGGGGCCTGCTGTCGGATCTGCCCAACCAGGACCTGTACACGGACCATTGGGTGTGCGTGGCCTGGAGGGACAACGCGACCGTCCCGGACTCCCTGACCGCCCAGGACGTGCGGGAGCGTCCCTGGGTCGTGCCGTACGGTCCCTCGCCCCAGGCGTCTCCGGCCGACGCCCATCTCGCCGCTCTGGGCCTGGAGCGGCGCGGCACCGTGACCGTGCAGAGCTTCACCGCGCTGTGCCGGCTGGTGGTGGGCAGCGACCTGCTGGCCCTGGTCCACGAGCGCGACCTGCACGCCGCGCCGGACGTGCCGCTGCGCCGCGTCGGGCTGCCGACGAAGATGCCGGCCCTCAGCCAGGCCGCCTGGTGGCACCCGCGGCGGCAGCTGGACCCCGGACACCGCTGGCTGCTCGGCCTGCTCTCCGACACGGCGGCGGAGCTGCCTCCCTTGTGATCACGGGCGGTGCCGCCCGTGACGACAACCCGTGTCCGCCGTGTAGCCGCGCCGACCGACTCCCGGAAAACACCGCCGCCTTCATTGACACTGCCTGGTCCGGTGGCTGATGCTCTGCATACCGTAGTGGCGACTACGTTTTGGTGGTCCGATCCAGGATGCGTCCGTCACTGCGCAGAACCGTCCGGGCAGCGCTCACCAGACTTCGTTCCGCCTGAGCCCGCCCTCTTCCGGCTCCTCGGTCACGCGGGCCACCGCACATTCCCGAGCCGCAGCCGGCGCCCCTGTCACGCGCTACGGAGGACCCGCACCATGAGCACCCGCACCGTCAAACCGGGCCGCGTCGCCGTCATAGGCGCCGGTCCGGCGGGCATGGCCACCGCCCTGTCCGTTCACCAGGCAGGCCACGAGGTCGCCCTGTTCGAGCGCTATCCGCAGGCCCGGCCGGCCGGCAACATCCTCAACCTCTGGCCGGCGCCCATCAAGGCACTCGGGCTGCTGGGCGTGGACACCGATGACCTGGGCGCACCGTGCAAGACGGTGTTCCGCAACGTCCAGGGGCGGCAGCGCGTCGTCGTGAACCTGCCCGAGGACATCATCCGCGACTACGGCGGCGGCTTCATCGGCCTGCTCCGCCCCGAACTGTACGAGCGGATGCTGGCCGCTCTGCCCGAGGGCGTCCTGCGCACCGACCACAGCGTGCAGCGCGTCGAGCAGGACGAGTCCGGAGTACGGCTGCACTTCGCCGACGGCTCGGTCCACGAGGCGGACGTCGTCGTGGGAGCGGACGGCATCAACTCGCTCGTACGCCGCACTCTCTGGGGCGAGAGCCCGATCCGGCAGCACAACCTCCACATCTTCGGCGGCTTCATCCTCGACGACGACATAGCCGCTGAGCCCGGCCTGTGCCTGATCGCCCATGACCGGTCGGTCCAGGCGAGCGTGACGGAGATCCGGCACCAGGGGCGCTCCGGCTTCCAGTGGTGGCTGCTCGAAGCCCATGACGCGCGCGAGCCGTACACCGGGGACCTCCACGCCCGCGCCACGGAACTGGCCGGCCGCTTCAAGTCCCCCGTCCCGGACCTGGTGGCCGCCACCGACCCGGCGCACGTGCAGCACTGGCCGATCCGCGACCGCAAGCCGATCAAGCAGTGGTCCAAGGGCCGCGCCACCCTCGTGGGCGACGCCGCGCACCCCACCTCCCCCTACGCCGCGTACGGGGCCGGGATGGCGACCGAGGACGGCTATTTCCTCGGCCGCCGGCTGGCCGGTGTGGACCTGACCGACTACGCGCAGGTGCGCCGGGCGCTGCAGGCGTTCGAGACGCCGCGCAAGCCGCACACCGCACGCCAGTCGCAGACCGCGTACGTCCTCGGCCAGGTCTTCCACCACGCGCCGAAGCCGCTGCGGCCGGTCCGGGACGCGATCCTCGACCACACGCCGCTGCTCCAGAAGGTGGTCGGCGAGGCGACACCGGGGGAGATCATCAAGCAGATCGCCGAGATCGACCAGGCGGAGGCGGCGTTCGACGCGATCTCCGGCACCCGCAAGAAGGCCGATCCGGCGGCCTGACACCCGCCGCCGGCCGCGGGCCCCCAGACGCCCGGCCGCGCCCTGCGAAGGGACGCGCGGCCGGGCGGTGGTCATGCTCCGGTGCCGATGCCGCCGAGCAGCGTGTCGTGGAAGTACCGGGCCACCTCGGCCGCCGAGCGTCCGCCGCCGGGCCGGAACCACTGGTAGGCCCAGTTGCACATGCCCAGGATCGCCATCGTGGTCATGCGGGGGTCGGGGATGCGGAACTGCCCGGCGGCGACGCCTTGTTCGAGAACGTCCAGCAGCATGCCCTCGTACCGGTCGCGCTTTTCGGCGACCTCCGCGCGGACCGGCTCGGGCAGCTCGCGGTAGTGCTCGAAGAACACGCGCAGGTGGCCGGGGTGGGTCTCCATCAGGGACACCAGGTCCGTCATGACGGCCAGCAGCAGACCGCGCGGGTCGAGCGAACCCTCGTCGAGGCGGCGCTGCTGCGCGTCGATGATCAGGTCGATCATCTCCTGGTGCATCTGCACCAGGAGCGCGTCCTTGCTGGGGAAGTAGTAGTACAGCGACGCCTTGCGGATGCCGACGTGCTGGGCGATGGTCTCCATCGACGTCTCCGCGTAACCGCGGGTGTCGAACAGCCCGGCCGCGACCTTCATGATCTGCGCCTTGCGCTGCTCGCCCGGCATGCGCGTGCCGTCGCTCCGTGCGTCCGCCACCACTGAACTCCCGTTTCCGTCGTCTGCCCGCTCAATCTATGTCACGCGCCGCTCCGTCCTCCGGGCGCGGCATGCGGGGCGTGCCGGTCGGCGGGCGCAGCCCCAGGGCGTTCGTCAGACAGGCCACCTTGTGGTACTGCGTGACGACGAGCAGCAACTCGACGATCTCCTGCGCGGTGTATGCCTGGGAGAGCGCCGCCCACAGGGCGTCGGAGACGGTGGACGCGTCGTGGATCTCGTCGGCGAGCCGGATCACCAGGGCGTCGCGTGACGGCCACGGGAAGGCGCCCCGCAGCGTTGCCGTCGCCTCGATCTCGGCCTCGCCCAGACCGGCCTCGGCGGCGAACATCCGCACGTGGACGGCCCATTCCGTCTCCGCTCCGGCCCGGGCGCACACCCGCAGTACGGCGATCTCCCGCGTGCGCGCGTCGAGCGCGGGGGCGCCGAGGCAGGCGGCGGTGGCCCGCCGCAGGTCGTCCAGGGCGGCGCGGCTGTGGGCCAGCGCTTCGAACAGGGGGAGCGGGCGTCCGTCGGGGAGACGGTAGGGACCGAGCAGCCGGCGGATCTCCGGATCGTCCGGCACGGGGTCGGTGAGGCGTCCGGTCATGCGAGGGCCGCCCGCCCCAGGTCCATCTCCGTCACGTCGTCCGGGACCCGCACCGGGCAGGCGGTCTTCTCCTGGACGTCCGCCGGGGTGACGCCCGGGGCGGTCTCGCGGAGCACCAGCCCGTCGTCGGTCACGTCGAACACGGCCAGGTCGGTGATCACCCGGTGCACGACGCCCGCGCCCGTGAGCGGCAGGGTGCAACGGTCGAGGATCTTGGGCTCGCCCTTGCGGGTGAGGTGTTCCATGGTCACGATCACCCGGCGGGCGCCGTGCACCAGGTCCATCGCCCCGCCCATGCCCTTGACCATCGCCCCGGGCACGGCCCAGCTCGCCAGGTCCCCGGCCGCCGAGACCTGCATGGCACCCAGCACGGCCACGTCGACGTGGCCGCCGCGGATCATGGAGAAGGAGGCGGCGGAGTCGAAGAACGACGCGCCCGGCAGCACCGTGACGGTCTCCTTGCCGGCGTTGATCAGATCGGGGTCGGCCTCTCCCGGCAGCGGGTAGTCGCCGGTGCCGAGGATGCCGTTCTCGCTGTGCAGCCGGACACGGACCTTCGGCGGGAGCACGCCGGGGACGAGCGTGGGCAGGCCGATGCCCAGGTTGACGTACTGGCCGGTCCGCAGCTCCAGGGCGGCGCGCCGGGCGATCTGCTCTCGGGTCAGGCTCATCGGGTCGTCTCCTCCTGTGCGGCCGGGCGGCGTTCGGTCAGCTTCTCGATGCGCTTCTCGGCTCCCGGGCCGTCGGGTCCGACCGGCACGACGCGCTGCACGAAGATGCCGGGCAGGTGCACCTCGTCGGGGTCCAGTTCGCCGGGCGCGTACAGCTCCTCCACCTCCGCGACGGTGACGCGTCCCGCCATGGCGCACAGGGGGTTGAAGTTGCGGGCCGCGCGACGGAAGACGAGGTTGCCGTCCGTGTCGCCCTTCCAGGCGCGGACGAGCCCGAAGTCCGCCTGGGTGGCGCGCTCCAGGATGTAGGTGCGGCCGTCGAAGACCTCCGTGCGCCGGGGCGGCGAGGCCAGCGCGACGGAGCCGTCGGACGCGTACCGCCAGGGCAGCCCGCCCTCGGCGATCTGGGTGCCCACTCCGGCCGGCGTGAAGAAGGCGGGGATGCCCGAGCCGGCCGCCCGCAGCCGCTCCGCGAGGGTGCCCTGCGGGATCAGCTCCACCTCCAGCTCGCCCGACAGATAGCGGCGGGCGAACTCCTTGTTGTCCCCGACGTAGGACGCGGTGACCCGGTCGATCTGCCCCGACTCCAGTAGGAGGCCCAGCCCCCAGCCGTCGACACCGCAGTTGTTGGACACCACGTGCAGTCCGCGCGGGCCCGCCGTGCGGAGCGCGTCGATCAGCAGGCTGGGAATGCCGCACGAGCCGAAGCCGCCGACGGCGAGGGTGGCCCCGTCGGGGATGTCGGCGACCGCCTCCACGGGGTCGGAGACCACCTTGCTCAAGGTGGCGTCGTCCGTCGTGGGCGCGCTGTTCTGGAGGGGATCCACTGGCATGAGGGTCCGTCCTTCCGGTCCTGAACGGTTGTCGGCGGGTGTGGTGCGTCGAGCACGGTGAGCGGCCCGCGGCGCAGTCGGCCCGGCGCTGCGCCGGTGCCCGGCCGTGGCCCGGAGCCGGGCTGTTGACACTGCGGCGTACCGCACTCTACGTTACCTACCGTCCGGAAGGTAGATGACATGAGCCAGGAATCGGCGCCCACCGAGGCGCCCTCCGCCGCCGCCCTGAACCTGGTGAGCGGACTTCTCGCAGACGCGACCGCCATGGCCCGCTCGGGCCTCGCCTCTCCCGCCGACATCGACACCGCCATGCGGCTCGGGGCCGGCCACCCCGTCGGGCCCCTCGCCTTCCTGAACGGCCTGGACCCGCGGACCCGCGCACGCCACGGCCTCGCCGAACCGCCGCCCGCGGACACCGGGAGCGACCGGAGCGACCGGGTGCACGACGAGGGGGCCTGGGACCACCCCGTGGGCATCGCCGGCACCGGCACCATGGCCTCGGGGATCACCGAGGCCCTGCTGCGTGCCGGCGTCCCCACCGTCGTCCTGGCCCGTTCCCACGCCTCCGCCGAGCGGCTGCGCGCGGGGGTCGCCGTGAGCATGGACGGAGCCGTCGCCAAGGGCCGGCTCGCCGCGTCCGACCGGGACCGCGCCCTCTCCCTCCTCGAAGCGACCACCCGCCCCGACGACCTGGCCGGCTGCGGTCACGTCATCGAGGCCGTCGCCGAACACCGTGACACCAAGAGGGAGTTGCTGGCGCGGCTCGACGCCACGCTGCCCGAATCGACCGTCCTGGCCACCAACACCTCGTCCCTCACCGTCGGGGAGATCCGCGCGGACCTCCCCGAGCGGCGCACCGTCATCGCGCTGCACTTCTTCAACCCGGCCAAGGCGATGAAACTGGTCGAGGTCGTCGGCGCCGTACAGGACGCGGCCGTCCTCGACACGGCCTGCGCCTGGGTGCGCCGCATCGGAAAGGTGCCGGTGCGCTGCGGGGACGAGCGCGGCTTCGTCGTCAACCGTCTGCTGATCCCCTACCTGAACGACGCTGTACGGGCTCTCGACTCCGGCGCCTTCATGGTCGCCGAGGCCGACGCGCTGATGCGTCAGGCCCTCGGACACCCCATGGGCCCCTTCGAGCTGATCGACCTCATCGGCACCGATGTCACCGCCGCGGCCCAGACCATGCTGTACGAGGCGTCGGGCGACCCCCGGCTCAAGCCGGCCGACGGCCTGCTGAGGCTGGTCGCCGATGGACGCCTCGGCCGCAAGAGCGGCAGCGGATTCCACGACCACACCCCCTCCTCCCGGAGCACGGCATGAGCACCCGCCCCACCCCCGACCCCTCCCTCACCGAGCGCAGCGCCCTGTACATCGACGGAGACTGGCGATTCCCGGCCGGTGCGGCCACCGACGTGGTCGTCAACGCCGCCGACGGCACCGAACTCGGCATCGTGCCCCGCGGCACGGCCGCCGACGTGGACACCGCGGTCTCGGCGGCCCGCACGGCCACCGACGCCTGGGCCTCCTCCACGCCGGCCGAACGCGCCGAGGCGCTGCGCGCGCTGAGCGCGGGTCTCACCGAGCGGCAGGACGCGATCGCCCAGGTGATCGGCCTGGAGGTCGGCACCCCGCTGAAGATCTCCCAGCGGGTCCAGGTCGGACTGCCCTCCGCCGTACTCGACGCCTTCGCGGACACGGTCTCCTCCTACGCGTGGGAGCACCAGGTCGGCCATTCGCTCGTCGTCCGTGAGGCGGCGGGCGTGGTCGGCGCGATCACGCCGTGGAACTACCCCCTGCACCAGCTGGTCGCCAAGGTCGGCGGCGCCCTGGCCGCGGGCTGCGCGATCGTCGCGAAGCCGGCCGGGGTGGCCCCCTTGTCCGCCTTCGCGTTCGCCGACGTCTTCGCCGAGGTCTCGACGCGTCTCGGCCTGCCCGCCGGGCTGTTCAACCTGGTGTCCGGACCGGGCTCCGAGGTCGGCGAGGCGATCGCCGGGCACCCGGGCGTGGACGTCGTCTCCTTCACCGGGTCCACCGAGGCCGGCGCGAAGGTCATGCGCACCGCCGCCGCGAACATCACGCGCGTCTCGCTCGAACTCGGCGGCAAGTCCGCCAACGTCATCCTCCCGGACGCGGACCTGGGCCGCGCCGTGAAGACGGGCGTGAACAACGCCTTCCTCAACTCCGGCCAGACCTGCTCGGCCTGGACCCGCATGCTGGTACCCCGCGAGAAGCAGGACGAGGTCGTCGAACTCGCCCGCGCCGCCGCCGAGCGGCTCACCCTCGGCCACCCCCTGGACCCGGCCACCCGGCTCGGCCCGCTCGCCTCCGCCCAGCAGCAGCAGACCGTGCGCGACTACATCAGGCTGGGCCAGAGCGAGGGCGCCAAGCTCGTCATCGGCGGTCCGGAGAGCCCGGAGGGCCTCGGCGAGGGCTTCTACGTGCGCCCCACGATCTTCGCCGACGTCGACCCCTCCTCCAGGATCGCCCAGGAGGAGATCTTCGGCCCGGTGCTCGTCGTGATCCCCTTCGACAGCGAGGACGAGGCCGTGGCCATCGCCAACGACAGCCCCTACGGACTGGCCGGCGGCGTGTGGAGCGCTGACGAGGACCGGGCCCTGGCCGTGGCCCGCCGTATCCGCACCGGACAGGTCGACATCAACGGCGCGGCCTTCAACCCGGCCGCCCCCTTCGGCGGTTACAAGAAGTCGGGCCTGGGCCGGGAGTTCGGCACCCACGGCATCGACGAGTTCACCGAGACCAAGGCGATCCAGCGATGACCGCGCCCGCACCGCAGGCCACCGGCCACCTGCACACCATCAGCCGCTACTACGACGGGTGCAGCTCCGGCGACGTCGGCCTGATGCGCACCACCCTGGCCGACGACGTCGTCCACTTCTTCCTCGCCCCCAACCCCGGCTCGAAGCCCGTGCGCGGCGGTGAGCACCTGGCCCGCTACTGGCGCAAGGTGCACGGGATGATCGACGCCGTCTGGATCGTGGACCACATCCTCGACGGGGACGCCGAAGCCGTCATCGAGTGGACGATGTTCTGGACCCCGTCCGGCACCGGGCGGCGCGTGGCCACGCGTGGCGCGGAGTGGTTCACGTTCGGCGAGGACGGCCGGATCACCGAGATCCGCTCGTACTACCGCCAGGAGACCGACCGGGACACCGAACTGGACGGCTTCCCGTACGCCGATCGCGGCTACTCCCGCCACGGTGCCGAGCACAGTGCGCGGCACCCCGGAACGACCGCCGAGGAGGCCCGGCGATGAGCACGGTGAACACGGTCCGCAAGGGACCGGTCGAGTGGATCGTCCTCGACCGCCCGGACCGGCTGAACGCCCTGGACGAGCCCACCCGCCGCGCCCTGCTGGCCGCCCTGCTCGGAGCGGAGGAGGACCCGGAGGTCCGGTGTGTCGTCCTCACGGGCTCGGGCCGCGCCTTCTGCGTCGGCCAGGACCTCGCCGCACGCCACGAACTGGACGATGCCGGGGCGACCGTACGGGACACGTACAACTCCCTTGTGACGGTGATCTCCACCATGGACACGCCCGTCGTCGCGGCGGTCAACGGCCTCGCAGTCGGCGCGGGCATGGGTCTGGCCCTGGTCTGCGACCTGGTGATCGCCGCCGAGGAGGCGAGCTTCGCCTGCTCCTTCGGCAAGGTCGGACTCGTTCCCGACACCGGTGTGTCCAGCGTGCTGGTCGGCGCCCTCGGACACGCCCGTGCCTTCGATCTCGCGGTCACGGGCCGGTCGCTGCGCGCGACCGAGGCGCACGGACTCGGCCTGGTCAACGCCGTCGTCCCGGCCGGTGACCTGGAGAGGGAAGCGCAGGCCCGGGCCGACGCGCTCGCGGCCGGGCCCGCCACCGCGCTGGCCCTCACCAAGCGGATCTTCCGGCTGGCCGCGCACGCCCCGCTCGCCGAGGTGATCGCCGCCGAGGCCGACGCGCAGGGGGTCGCGGCCCGAAGCCCCGAGCACGCCGAAGGGGTGGCGGCCTTCACCGAGAAACGGACTCCCCGCTTCACCACCGCACGCTGAACGACGCCCGAACCGCACGCGCGGTCCCTTCCTCGCGCACCAGGAGCAGCCCACATGGTCATCGAGCACGCGGAACTCACCATCGTCCCGGGTCGCGAGGCCGCCTTCGAGAAGGCGTTCACCCGCGGGCACCAGGCGATCGCCAAGGCACCCGGGTACCAGTGGGCCCGGCTCGTCAGGCAGGTGGAGAAACCGAGCACCTACCTGCTCCTGGTCGGTTGGGAGACCATCGAGGCCCACACCGTCGAGTTCCGCGAATCCGGCCTCTTCGCACAGTGGCGCGAAGCGGTGGCGGAACACTTTGCCGCGCCTCCCAGCGTCACGCACTATGAAAACTCATGGGAAACCGGTCTGCCCACGTGACCTGTGGTGACGACCGGGTCGTGGTCCGGGCAGCCCTCGGAAGTCCGTAGGACCGCGGGCTTCCGTACCCTCCCCTCTCTGGAGCGACGCCATGTCCGTCTGGCACAACCTGATCGCCCGCGCCATGCAGCTTGTCGCCGGCCGGTTCGCAGGCCCCATCCCCGAACTCCGGTTCACCGACCTGCCCGGACACACGCGCACGCTCACCGTCCCCACCGACTCGGGCTCCGTGCCCTGCACCGTCTATGAGCCCCGGCCGGAGCCCGGAAGCCAGCCGCCGCCGGTCTTCCTGAACCTCCACGGCGGCGGTTTCGTCATGCGTCACCCCGAGCAGGACGATCACATCTGCCGTTACCTGGCGGCGAACGCCGGCTGCGTGGTCGTGAACCCCGACTACGACACCGCCCCCCAGCACCCCTTCCCCACCGCCCCGCGGCAGGCGTACGGGGTGTGGCAGTGGCTCGTCGCCAATGCTGTCGCGCAGGGCTGGGACGGGACACGGATGGCCGTCGGCGGGCACAGCGCCGGCGGATCTCTCGCCGCGGGCGTCGCCCGCCAGGCCCGTGACAACGGCACGGTCGCCCCGCTCCTCCAGATCCTCGACTATCCCTCGACCGACCTGGCCAAGGACCCCGCCACGAAGCGGGCCCGCACCGACAAACCCATGATCAGCGCACGCCAAGCCGCGCTCTTCAACAACGTCTACGTGCCCCGCACTGCCGATCGCCTGGACCCGCTCGCCTCCCCGGCCCTCGCCGACGACCTCGAAGGACTCGCACCCGCCCTCGTCATCACCGCCGAATACGACTCGCTGCGCGACGAGGCCGACGACTACGCACGGGCGCTGGCCGCCGCGGGAGTCCCCGTGACCCACCGGGTCATGGAGGGCGTCGATCACATCTTCACCCACCACGGCCCGGCGGACGCGGCCAAGGAGGCCCTCGAGCTCATGGCCCGGTCATTGCGGACCGTCTTCTCCGACCAGCACCGCTGAGCACAGGGCTACGTCGGTACGGGCAGATGGGCGGGCGACCACTTTCGTCCGTGGTGCCGGTTCCGCCGGCGGCCGTCTCGTCACGAGCGAGCACCGTTCGGGACCGAGGAGGGCGTCTGGGACGCCGAGGGGTCGAGCGCGTCATGGTGGGTTTCCCGCATGCGCCACACGGTGACGGCCGTGATGGTGGCACCGGCGCGCAGGAGCAGCGAGAGGGGAGTGCTGCCACCGCCGTACGAGGCGAGGAGGCTGCTCGCGATCAGCGGGGAGAAGCCGGCGCCGACCAGGGTGGCCGCCTGGTAGCCGAGGGAGGCGCCGGTGTAGCGGACCTTCGTGCCGAACAGTTCGGTGATCAGCGCGCCGAGCGGGCCGTACATCGTGGACTGCGCGACTCCGTGCCCCAGGGCGACGCGCCGATGCCGACGCAAGCGGCGAGCAGCATGGGCTTCGGTCGCCGCAGTATCTCAACGACGGGCGGTCGGTTCGCCGGTTCCCGCTTCATCTGGGCGAACAGCGGGCTTCGGCGACCTTGAGGCGAACGAACAGGCCGACGGCCGGCAGGACGACGCTGAGCAGGAAGGGCACCCGCCAGCCCCAGGAACGGAAGTCGTCGTCGGGCAGGGTGGAGACGAGGGTGACCACGCTGGCCGAGAGCATCGAACCGAGTGGTGCGCCGAGCTGGGTGAAGCTGGACCACAGTCCGCGTCGGGAGCCCTGGGTGCGTTCGGCGTGTTCGACGACCATCAGGGTCGCGCCGCCCCACTCGCCGCCGATGGCGAGGCCCTGCACCACGCGAAGGGTGACCAGCAGCACCGGTGCTCAGACGCTGATGGCGTCGTAGGTCGGCAGTAGGCCGATGAGGAAGCTGCCGGCGCCCATCAGGAGCATGGTCAGCAGCATCATGGCCTTGCGGCCGATCCGGTCGCCGAAGTGGCCGAAGAGGATGCCGCCCAGTGGCCGGGCCACGTATCCGGCGGCGAAGGTGCCGAAGGCGGCGATGGTGCCGACCGCGGGGTCGGCACCGGGGAAGAACAGGTCGCCGAAGACGAGGGCGGCGACGTTGCCGTAGACGAGGAAGTCGTAGAACTCGACGGTGGTGCCGAGGAGGCCGGACAGTGCAACGCGTCGCAGTTGCTCTGGCTGCGGGGCGGTTCGGTGAGTGGACGTAGGGGATGGCTGCGCGGGGAGATCCCTGTTGCTGGGGATGCTTCCGGTGGGGCCCACCGGTGAGCCGTGAAGTGTCCCAGTGGGCCGAGGAGTTCGTCGGTCACGTGCTCGATCGACGCGTCGGTGTTCCGTGGGAAGTCGCGTCCTTGGTCCGTGATGGCGGCGATCCTGCTGCGCCGGTCATCCGGAGAGGGTCGGTGAGTTCGCTGATCCGGCCGACCGCGTGGCCGGCCGAGGTTCAGGAGGTGCCGGGCGGCAGGGCAGCCCGCAGCCGACGGCACACCGAGATCGTGGGCGGCGCCAAGCCCGAGGCCGTGCTGCGGAGCCTGGCGTGGTTCTGTGCCGGAGTGTCTGCTGCGCCTGCGCGCCGTTGCGCACCGGCACGAGGTCGAGCAGTCGCCGGGAGGCGTCCTCGGCCAGCGGCGTGAGCTGGGCGTGCACCGCCCGGAACGTCTTCTCGGCCTGCTCGGCCGGCCAGTCTTCCGGCAGGTGCTTGACCGGCAGCCTCGGATCGCGGCGGACGAGCTGCAGCCACTCCGTCTGCATCCGCAGCCGCAGGACCAACGCGTCGTCCGCGTCCGGTGTGCGCTTCTCGTGCGGCTTCCACCGCTTCACGAACACCTCGTAGAGGGTGGCGAGTTCGGACAGCTACCAGGTCTCCTCGATCATCGCGCCGATGTCCGTCCCGACGTCGGCCCGGCCGTGGAACACCTTGACCTGCGCACCCAGATCCAGCTCGGCCAGCCAGGGCGCCACGTCGACCTCGCCGGGCGCGATCCACACCCCGCCGAACAGCGGACCGAAGCCGGACCACGTCAACCGCGAGCGCAGGCCGTGGCGTTGGCGCTGCCATGACTCCGGCAGTGAGAAGGCGAGCAGCGTCCGGGTGCCGTCCCACTGCCGGTTGACCGCACCGGTGTGTCAGATGCGCCGCTCACCGTCGCGCAACACGGCCACGGACCGCTCGGTCAGCCCGAAGTACACCCGCCGCCCTCGCGATGGCGGCGCAGCAGCCCCCTGTTGACCATGCGGGTGAGCGTCGAACGTGTCGCGTGCTCCGAGATCCCGGCCCGTGCGAAGACGTCGACGACACTGCCGGAGTACACGCACACATCCCGCCCGAGCACCTCGTCGCCCAGGAACGTCAGCATCAGGGACTTGGGCCGCAGCGGTTCTTCACCGGTCACGCGGTCCACGGTACCTCTGGAGACCAGCCGGCCGGACGCGGGACGGCCGGCGCGGACGGCGGCCATGGATACCACCCTCGGCACCTGCATCGCTGCCTACGAGCAGTGGCTCACCGACCCGCACGCTGATCCGGCCCCGTTGTCGGACACTGTCCGAAGGCCGTCAGCGCATCCTCGCCGCCGTTGGCCGGTCGGCAGGGACAGAGTGCGGGTATCCCCGCTCTACTCGCCCTCTGTCGACCGTGGCGGGAGGGTCTTGGGCACGGTCTGGTCGAACTCCTCCTGGGTGAGCGCGCGGTGCGGCAGGGGGCTCGGGCCGTGCCTTTGGGTGCGCAGGCCGTCGAGGACGAGGGTGAGGTAGCGCTGCCACAGGTCGGGCGTCACGGCCCGGGTGTGGTGGGCCGCGGCTCCGATCATGAGCTGAAGGAGGGGGAGGTCGGTCGACTCGATGTCGTTGCGGAGCGAGCCCTCCTGTTGCGCGCGGGCGATGAGGGCGCTGAACGCGGGGGTGAGATGGTCCCGTGCGGCGGCGACTCGGTTCTGGCTGTGCGCGCCTTCGAGCAGGATTTCCCTCAGCCCTCGGTCCTCGGCGAAATCCGCGCCGCTGACGGTGAGGAACTGGACCAACCCCTCCCAGGCGTTCTCGTGGGCGAGCGCCTGTTCGGCGAGGGCGACGACGCGCTGGATCTCACTGTCGAAGACGGCTTCGATGAGCGCCTCGCGGTCGGCGAAGCGGCGGTAGACGGTGCCGACGCCGACGCCCGCGTGGTGGGCGATGTCGTCGAGAGTGACCTCCAGCCCTCGGCGGGCGAAGACCTCCTGGGCTGCGGCGATGATGCGCTGCCGGTTGCGTTCCGCGTCGGCCCGCAGGGGGCGGGTCCGAGGCGGGCTTCCGGCGGGCTGAACGGGGGCGGTCCTGCGGCTCATGACCCCACTGTACCCGCTAAGTGGAGATGGTGTCTCCGATTAGTGCTACGGTGGGACGCGTAACTGGAGATACCTTCTCCACTTGCCCTCTCTCGTCTTCGGAGACCTTGTGAGCACCCTTACGACCGATGCCGGCCCCCCGAAGGCCGATCACCGAGCCGCGAATCCGCATCACGGCCGGCGCTGGCTGATCCTCGCCGTCATCGCGGTCGCCCAGCTGATGGTGGTGCTGGACGCCACGATCGTGAACATCGCGCTGCCGTCCGCCCAGCAGGACCTGGGCTTCTCGAACGAGAACCGGCAGTGGATCGTCACCGCCTACTCCCTGGCCTTCGGCAGCCTGCTGCTGCTCGGCGGGCGGATAGCCGACCTCATCGGCCGCAAGATGACCCTGCTGATCGGCCTGGCCGGTTTCGCCGGCGCCTCCGCGCTGGCCGGCGCGGCGACGGGCTTCGGTGTCCTGGTGACCGGGCGCGCGCTGCAGGGCGTCTTCGGCGCCCTGCTGGCGCCGACCGCGCTGGCACTGCTGACCACGACGTTCACCACCGCCAAGGAGCGGGCCAAGGCGTTCGGCATCTTCGGCGCGGTCGCCGGTGCGGGCGGCGGTGTCGGCCTGCTGCTGGGCGGCGTGCTGACCGACGGCCTCAGCTGGCGCTGGTGCCTGTACGTGAACCTCGTCTTCGCCGCCGTCGCCTTCGTCGGCGCGGCGGTGCTGCTGCCGCGCCACCGCCGGGAGCAGGGCGTGAAGATCGACGTGCCCGGCACGATCACGGTGACCGCGGGCCTGTTCGCCCTGGTCTACGGGTGCGCCAACGCGGAGACGGACGGCTGGGGCGCCACGGGCACCTGGGGCTTCCTGGTGGCGGGTGCCGTGCTGATCGCGGTGTTCGCCTGGCTGCAGAGGCGGGTCGCGCACCCGCTGCTGCCGCTGCGCGTCCTCCTGGACCGTGACCGGGGTGGCGCCTCCCTCGGCATCTTCATCTCCGCGGCCGGCATGTTCGGTGTGAACCTGTTCCTCACGTACTACCTCCAGCAGACGCTGCACTACTCGCCGCTGCAGACCGGTCTGGCGTACCTGCCGATGGTCGGCGTGCTCATGGTGGTCTCCACCGTGGCGACCAGCGTCCTGAACGCGCGCTTCGGCCCCAAGCCGATCGTGCCCGTCGGTATGGTTCTGGCGGCGGCCGGTCTTCTCTGGCTCACCGGGCTGGACGCCGGCTCCTCCTACGCCGCGCACGTCCTGCCCCCGCTGCTGCTCTTCGCCGTCGGCCTCGGTCTGGTCCTGCCCCTGTGCATGAGCGCCGCCACCTCGGGCATCGACCCGGCGGACGCCGGAGTCGGCTCGGCGAGCGTCAACACCATGCAGCAGGTCGGCGGGTCCATCGGCACCGCCCTGCTCAGCTCCCTCGCGGCCAGTGCCGCCAGTGACTACGTCGCCGGGAAGAAGCCCACCGCCGAGGTGATCGGCCAGTCCGCCCTGGAGAGCTACTCGACCGCCTACTCGTGGTCCGCCCTCTTCTTCGTCGTCGGAGCGGTCATCTGTGGGCTGCTCTTCCGCCGCGGCGCCCCGAAGGTGGACCCGGACGCCGCCCCCGTCGTCCACATGTGACGCGGCGGCCACCCCGTCCGCCCCCCCGCCGGCGTGACGTCACTTCGCCGACTGGACCTGAGATCGAACGCAGACGTCGTCCAGGTCTCCACGACGGTGGCGGCCGGTGAACGGGGGCAGGCGGTGAAGGCCCTGTGGTGGAGGTGTCGCCGTGCACACGCTGTTGTACGGACGCTGATCCGGGCTTCGTAAGGTATGTCGCTTGCGGGCCAGGTCGCGCAGAGGCTGTCGACGGTCGCAGGAGAGGATGGGGTCATGTCTCAGCGAGGTGCTGTGCGGGGCAGTGCCGTCCGCGTGCTGATAGTCGATGACGAGCCGGAATTGTCGGAGGTGCTGGCTGTCGCTGTCACCCGGGCGGGATGGCAGCCCTTCACCGCGGCGGACGGGCACGGTGCCGTCCGGCTCGCGCGGGAGTGCGACCCGCATGCCGTTGTCCTCGACTGGATGCTGCCCGACCTCGACGGGGTGAGTGTCCTGCGGCGCTTGCGGTACGAGAACGCGGAGCTGCCCGTTCTCATGCTCACCGCCCGGGACGCGCTCGAGTACCGCTTGGAGGGCCTGTCGGCGGGAGCGGACGACTATGTGACCAAGCCCTTCTCCCTGGAGGAGGTGATGCTGCGGCTTCGCGGACTGCTGCGCCGCGCGGGGGCGGGCGCCGAGGAGCCCGCCGCGGACCGGTCCGTGCGGAGGCTGGGGGATCTGGTGCTGTCCGAGCGGACCCGTGAGGTGTGGCGGGGCGGGACTCCGATCACCCTCACGGCCAAGGAGTTCGACCTGCTGTGGTTCCTGATGGGCTCTCCCCGGCAGGTGTTCAGCAAGGCGCAGCTCCTCGTGCACGTCTGGAACAGCTCGTTCGACGGCGAGGGCAATCTGGTCGAGGTGTACATCTACAGCCTGCGCTCGAAGATCGACAAAGGTCGGGCTCCGATGATCCACACGGTGCGTGGAGTCGGCTATGTGATTCGGGAGGCGGACGACCGGCCATGCTGACGCGGCGAGGCAGGTGGGCGAG
Organism: Streptomyces sp. NPDC006134; assembly: GCF_040628835.1. NCBI lineage: Bacteria > Bacillati > Actinomycetota > Actinomycetes > Kitasatosporales > Streptomycetaceae > Streptomyces > Streptomyces sp. NPDC006134. The sequence continues at coordinate 38,444 of NZ_JBEXTV010000024.1, forward strand.
GGCACGCCGTGGACGCGGCAGATCTCTGCGGACACGTCTGGTCGTCTGCATGGCCGCGCTGCTGGCCGCGGCCGGCGCGGCCATGTCGTTCGCGACGGTGCTGATCCAGAGCGACTATCTGCGCGAAGACCTCGATCAGCGTGTCACCGAAGCCGCCGAACGGCACCAGGCCGCACTGCATCTGCCGACCGGCGGGCTCACGCACCTGGGATTTCTCAGCCTGCCCGGGCAGCCGATCGGGACGCTCGGGGCCAGGGTCGACTCCTCCGGCCGTGTCCCCGCGGCCGGTGTCGTGACCGACGAGGGCCGGCTGCGGGTGCTCTCCGCCGCACAGCGGGCGGCGCTGGGCGGGATCACCGCGGACGGCTCTCTGCAAACCCGTGTGATTCCCGGCCTCGGTGAGTACCGGCTGACCGCGCTGGACGGTGACGGGGTTCTGGTGATCGCCGGGCTCCCCATGGCCGATGTGCAGTGTCTGACCAGCCGTCTGATCGTGGCTGAGGTGGTGATCGCCGGGGCCGGGCTCACGGTGGCGGGGTGCGTTGGCGCGGTCGTGGTGAGGCGTCAGCTGCGCCCCCTCGGCCGGGTCGCCGCGACCGCCGTCGAGGTCGCGCGGGTGCCTCTGGACCGGGGGGAGGTTTCGGGGCTCAGCCGCGTTCCCGAGCGCGACACCGATCCGGCGACGGAGGCCGGTCAGGTCGGCGTCGCGCTCAATCTCCTGATCGAACATGTGGAGAGGTCGCTCGCCGAACGGCAGCGCACCGAGGAGCGCATGCGCCGCTTCCTGGCCGACGCGAGCCATGAGCTCCGTACCCCGTTGGCGTCGATCGCGGGGTACGCGCAGCTCATGACGGGCGGCACCGGGGAACTCGATCCGGAGCTGGCCTGGCGGCGGGTCTCCGCGCAGTCGGCGCGCATGACGGGACTGGTGGAGGACCTGCTCCTCCTCGCTCACCTCGATGAAGGCCGTCCCTTGAGCATGGCCGAGGTGAACGTCGCGACCCTGATCGCCGAGGCCGTCTGGGACGCCCGTGTCGCGGGAGGTGATCACCTGTGGCAAGTGGTCCTGCGCCTGGACGCGTCCGTGAGTGTCACCGGCGACCACGCCCGCCTGCAGCAGGTACTGGCCAATCTGCTGGCCAACGCGCGGGTGCACACGCCGGCCGGGACGAGGGTCACGGTGACCGCGGAGGCGACCGACGCCGAGTGCGTCGTCCGCGTCCACGACGACGGGCCCGGCATCCCCGCGGCGGTCCTGCCGTCGGTGTTCGAACGCTTCACCCGGGCCGACGCCTCCCGGGCCCGCACCGCCGGCCGGGAGGGCGGTACCGGTCTGGGGCTCGCCATCGCCGCCGCGATCGTCAGGGCGCACGGTGGCCGGGTCGAGGCGCGCAGTGAACCGGGCGACACCGAGTTCACCGTGCTGCTGCCGCTGGCCCGGCACGCGCCGCAGGAGAGTCGCGGAAGGTGATCCGGTCCGCACGTTCCGAGCCACAGGTGCGGCACGAGGGCTCGTCGGACCGCTCGGGACGCGCGAGCGTGATCCATTTCAGTTACGCCTCAGGTAGGTCCGTCATAGTGCGCGCCATGGTCGGTCGACGTGGACCAGCCCACGAGGTAGGGAGCAGCGAAGAATGACTCAGGACGGTGCGCGGCACAAGAGGAATGCGTCACGTCGACAGGTGCTCGTCGCCGGAGGGGCGGCGGTCGCCGTGGCCGGCACAGGCGCCGTGCTGGCCTCGAACGCCCTTGCCGACGAGACATCGACCAGTGCGGAGGGGGCGAGGCCCGCAACCGGGGAGACCTGCTACCGGCTGAGCACGGAGGCCATCGAGGGCCCCTACTACATCGACGCGGACATGATCCGCGCTGACGTCACCGAGGGCAAGGAGGGCGTCCCGCTGACCCTCACCATGAAGGTGATCGACGCCGAGACGTGCAAGCCGGTGCGGAACGCGGCGGTCGACATCTGGCACTGCGACGCGCTCGGCGTCTACTCCGGGTACGAGAGCATGGGTTCCGCCCTGCCCCCCGGCATGTCCCCCGAGAACCCGCCCCCGGCCGGCAGTATGCACCTGGAGCCCACCGACAACAAACGCTACCTGCGTGGCACCCTGCGCACCGACCACGCGGGCAAGGTCCGCTTCACCAGCATCTTCCCCGGCTGGTACGAAGGCCGGGCCGCGCACATCCACACCAAGGTGCACGTGGACGGAACATGGACCGAGGGCGGCTACGAGGGCGGCCGCACCTGCCACACCGGCCAGCTCTACTTCGAGGAGGAGGCCGTCCTGGCCGTCGCCGAGACGGAGCCGTACTCGACCAGCACCGTCAAGCGCGTCACCCTCTCCGAGGACACGGTCTACGACGACAGCGGCGCCACGGGCGGCCTGCTCACCCTTCGCTACGACAAGAAGCGGATCACGAAGGGCGTCGCCGCTTCGATCACGGTGGGTGTGAACCCGGAAGCCAGCAACAACGGCGATGTCCCCGGCACTTCGGCCTCGCCGTCGGCGTAGGACGTGCTGCGGCGGGATCGGGCGGGCCGCGTGACCCGCTGACGGACGCCGGGATGCGCAGGGAGCGGGCACAGGAGCCCGGCCGGTCGGGAGCCGTCCGGTTCTCCTGGGCCCGCTCACGCACACGCCTCCAGACCGAGCGGCGATCCGCCGCGCCGAGGTGACGCTTCCGACGTCACGGCGGCCGGCGCCCGCGGCGAGGCCCGCGCCGGGTTTCCGCATGTGTGCCGTGCGCTCGACGTACGCGCCGCTTCCCGGAGGGCGGGCGCCACCGAGACGCAGGCCCCTGATCGTCTCCCGGCGGCCGTCCCCGACACCACTCACCTCAGGTCGGCGCCGGCGTGTTCCACGGCGCCTTCGCCCGCGCCGGACCGGCCGCGCGACACGTCCGCGGGCACGGACCGGCTCCTCTTCGAGCCCTGCCCGCCCCGGACGACATCACGAAGTCCGGGGCTTGCTGCCCTGCAGCAGCTTCCAGCGGGAGCGCAGTGCGTGTGCGGCGGTCTTGGGACGGCGGTCCCGGGTGAAGACGCCCTTCCTGTTGCCGTCGACGCGGTGGATGCCGTTGGAGGTCTGGAAGTCGGCGAAGTTCCACACGTGCTCGCCCACCACGGCGTCGACACTGTCGAAGGCCCGGTGGTTGGCCTCCAGGTACGCGACCTGGTACTCCTCCGTCCACGGCGTGTCCCATACCGAGTGGAGGCCCGGAAGCGCGTCGGCGCCGTACTCGCTCATGAGGATCGGCTTGTCGTACTTCTCCGCCCAGCCGCGCAGCTCCACGCCCATGTACGTCTCCGCGGTGGCGAGGTCTCCCGTGGCGACGTACCAGCCGTAGTAGCGATTGAGGCAGAGGATGTCGAAGAGATCGGCGATGCGGTCGTTCTTGTACGTCGCGAACATCACGGCCGCGTAGCTGACCGGCCGGGTCGGGTCGAGCTCACGGGTGAGTTCGACGAGCGGCTCGAAGTACTCGCGTGCGCCGTCCTCGTGGGAGGAGGGCTCGTTGGCGATGCACCACATCACGACGCTGGGGTGGTTCTTGTCCCGGGCGATCAGTTCGCGGATGGCCTGCGCGTGTGCGGCGCGGGTGTCGTCGTTGAAACTCTCGGGCGAGAACGTGGGCTTGTGCGGCCGTCCGGCCAGCCCTCCTTCGACGGCCAGGTTGAGACCGACGGCCGCCGTCTCGTCGATGACGACGATGCCGTGCCGGTCCGCGAAGTCGAGGACCTCCTCGGCGTAGGGGTAGTGGGAGGTGCGGAAGGAGTTGGCGCCGATCCACTCCATGAGCTGGAAGTCGTGCACGAGGTAGGCGTCGTCGTGGCCCTTGCCGCGCACGGGGGTGTCCTCGTGCTTGCCGAAGCCGGTGAAGTAGAAGGGTTCCCCGTTGATGAGGAACTGCCGGCCGCGGATCTCGACGGTGCGTACACCGAAGGGCTGCGTGTAGGTGTCGGTCACCTGACCGCCGTCGACGATGTCGACGACGAGGTCGTAGAGGTGAGCGGCCCCCGGGCGCCACGGGGTGACGTCGTCGATGCGCAGGGTGCCGTTGGCCCCCTCGGCTGCTGCGACCCGGGAGCCGTCGGCGTCCAGGACCCGCACGCGCACCGTGGCGGACGCGCTGGTCCGCACCGAGTAGTCGACGGTTCCGGTGGCCCCGTCGAGGCCGGTGACCACCGTGACGTCGTCGATGTGGACGGACGGGACGCTGCAGAGCCGCACCGATCGGGCGATACCGGCGTAGTTGTAGAAGTCGTGCAGGTATTTCTGGGTGCGCCGGCCGTCCTGGGCGACGGTGATGGTGCCCGGCGGGATCGTGACGTTCGTCAGCTCGTTGTTGACGCCGACGGTGAGCCGGAACTCCTCACCCGCCTTCACGTGGTCGGTGATGTCCGCCCCGAACGGCGTGTATCCGCCGATGTGTTCCGCGACGAGGTGCTCGTCGACGTACACCTTGCCTTCATGGGTCACGGCGTCGAAGTGCAGGATCACCCGCTCGCCCGCCCAGCCGCGTGGCACACGTGCCGTGCGCTGGTACCACACCCAGCCGACGTGGTCGCGGATCGCGCTGTCGGTGAACAGGTCGTTGTAACTGGCCGGAACGGCTGCTTCGAGTGGCGTGTCGAGCGGACCCGACCAGGGCTGTGGCCCGGCATTCGACGAGGTCGCGAACCGCCACAGGCCGTCGAGGCGCACTAATTCGCGGGTGGCGGTGCAACGAGGTTTCACCATGGACGATCTCCTCCTGAGAACGGTCTGGTGGCCTGCCGGCGCAGCCGAGGCGCGGAGCGCGGCAGTCGGGCGGTGGGGGAGCAGCCGGGGACTCAGTGGCAGTGGCCGAGCGCTTCGGGGAAGGCGGACTCCAAGGCGTCGGCCGTGCCGGAGAACCGGTCGATCACGGTCCGCAGAGTGGTGCCGGCCGTACTTCTGGCGGCGTGGGAGACAGGGATCTGCGGGAGGTGCTCGGCGAAGACGTGCCTCACCCTGTCCCAGACATGCTCGTCTGTGACCAGGACGCGGATCGGTGCCGCCGCCCTCTTCCAGGCCGTGCTCAACGGCTCGCGGATGCAATGGCTGCTCGATCCGCAGATCGACCTCGCCGATGCGCGGAACGCCTTTCTCGAGCTGATCCACGCTTCGGGGAACCCCTGAACGCGGGAGGCCGAGGGCGCGCCCCGGTCAGTCACGCACGACGATTCGGGCCCGGGCCACGTTGTCGACGCGGGCGAACGGTGTCACCGGATCACCGTCGCGCTGGGCCGAGACCCGGACCGCGGCGAAGCGGGTGCCAGGGGTGAGGTAGGTGTGCCGGCGCTCGAGCGTGAGCCGGGAGGCGGGCTCGACGACGTCGTCGATCTCGTACGTACCGTCTCCGTCCGCGTCCCATTGCACCCGCACGATCGGGCCGGCGCCGGGCGGGGCGTCGACGGTCACCGCCAAGGTCACGCTCGTGCCGGTGGGAACGTCCGCACACGTGGCACCGTCGGCGGTGATCCGCACCACCGGCTGGACGCCGCCGCGGTCGGCTGCGGAGTCGGGGACGAGGACCTGTCCGTCCCGGATCTCGTAGCGGGTGCCGGTGGCGGGCGGGATGTCCTTCTCCACCCAGTCCGCGAGGCTGCGCAGCGCCTCGTGCAGGACGCCGAGGTAGCTCACGGAACGGGTCGGGTGTTCCTGCCGTTCGGTGTCGGCGTGCAGCGCGTTGTCGACGTACCAGAGCCGGAAGCGGTCGTCGAGAGCGTCACCGAGATGCTCGGCGGCCTTGTCGCGGTACCAGGCGGCCTGCCAGGGAAAGGCCTCCCGGTCGAGCAGGCAGGACACGACGATCATCTTTCCGGCGAACTCGCCGGTGGGTACGTGGCCCGCCGCCGCGGCGGCGAACAGCGGGGCGAGCAGGAACGGGCGTTGGGGTGGCAGCGGTGCGCCGGTGGCGTCGCGGTACTGGTCCCACGCCGCGTACTCCGGCCCCGGCACCTGGTGGCGGTGGTAGGTCTGGGCCGCGAGGAAGTTGCTGTTGTCCACGCGGACGGTGTCACCCGGTCGCAGACCCGGCGGGACGTGCGGCTCGGCGCCGGGCATGTCGACGACGGCCAGATCGCGCCAGATGCCCTTCAGCCGGAGCCCCGAACCTGCGGCTTCACCGGTGGTGGCGGTCAGTTCCGCGCCTAGTGTCCCGGTGGGCGGCACGCGCGTCAGGCGGAGAGCGACCACGGCGTCCCCACCGCCCCCGGGCCCCTTGAACGCCTCGTCCACGCCACCCCTCACACTCTCGGCGGGGTCGGCGAAGGGGCCGAGGTCGGCAGCGTCACGCCGGCGGAGGACGGCGCTCACCGTGCTGTCGAAACGGACCCGGGCGCGCTGGACCGAGGCGCGCGGATCGGCGCCGAGGTACCCGGGCATGGACCAGAACTCCTCGAAGTACCCGGGGTCCGCCTGGACGAGGTGCGGGTACAGCGTCCCGAAGGCGTGCGTCCCCATGGTGCGGTGCCCGAACCACGAGCGGATCGGGAAGCCCATCCGCGTCACCTCGGTCAGCGCGGCGCTCTCCTCGGGCGCCAGCCCCTGGTGGGGGTCGCCGCTGCCGCCCGGCTCCACCGCGTCCACGATCCGGTCGAACACGTCCCGCAGGACCCGCTGGGCGTGCATCCGCACGGTGAAGACGTTGGGAATGGCCATGGGGCTGCCGGGGACGTAGGGGACGAAGCCGTCCCACACGCCCTCGGTGTGCTCCGCACAGCCCATCGTCCGGAAGGCGCCGCCGCTGCCGCCGTAGAGGTAACCGTAGGGCCGGTGGTCGCCGTACACCTGACGCGCTACCACCCGGGAGTGTGCCGCGGCCGCCGCGTGCGCCCGGTAGCCGGCGATCGTGGGGTCGGTGTGGGAGCCCGGTGTTCCGGAGGGGCCACCGCCGTTCGTCTCCAGGAAGTAGCCACCGGCGCCGAACGCGAAACCGATCTTGTCCTCCTGCCCGTCGGCGGACGGCGCCAGGTGCTCGCTGTCGGGGACGGGAGTGATGTGCTGGTAGAAGCGCCCTTCATAGCTCTCGGGCGGTGGGAAGTACAGGGAGAAGCGGGTGGCGGTGCCCTCGAAACCCCCGTGGACGTAGCGGTGCGGCAGCGGGGTGTCACGGGATTCGTCGATGTCCACGTACGGGCGATCGAAGGGGTGTGCCGTCATGGTCTCGCTTTCTGTGTCGTCGTGGGCGCGATGTCAGTGGCCGCCGTGCGGTCCGTTGCCGGTGATCTCGTCGACCAGGCCCCAGCGCAGTGCCTCGGGTGCGGTGAGCCGGATTCCGGACAGCGCCAGGTAGGCGGTCCGGTGCCGCCCGATGCGTACCGGCAGGCTCGCCGTACCGCCCGCGCCGGGGATCAGGCCCATCTCGATCTCCGGTAGCCGGACGAACGTGTCCGGAGCGGCCGTCACGCGTCCCGCGAACGCCGCGAGTTCGATGCCCGCTCCCACACAGGCGCCGTGCAGCCGGGCGGTCACCTTGGAAGCGCACCTCAGCAGCAGCGCGGCGGGGCTGCGCGCCACCCGCACCCGGTGGGCCTCGGCCGGGTCCCGTGAGGTGCCGAACTCGCCGAGGTCGCCCCCGCTGCAGAACGCGGCGCCCGCACCGCACAGGTCGACCCGGAGGATCGTCGGGTCGGCCACGGCGACCTCCAGGGCCTCGCACAGGGCGTCCCGCGTCGCCGCGTCGAAGGCGTTGCGCACCCAGGGGCGGTTCAGGACGACGGTCAGACGGTCGCCGACGCGGCGCAGCCGTACCGGGGTGGCGGCGGGACGCGGTCTGCGGGGCGGGATCGCGTCCCGCCAGGAGCGGAACTCCGCGCCGCCCTGGAGGGCGGAGTAGGCGAGGGACTCGACCAGGAGCTTCTCGCCCGGTGAGAGTCCCGCTCCCATCCGGAGCACCTGGACCAGGGTCAGGGAGGCCGCGGGGCGCCGACCGACCATGTCGCCGACACGCTCGGCGGCGACCAGCGGTTCGGCGCAGGTCACCCAGGGGCGCGGCGCGCCGGGGTCTGCGGTCAGCACGACGTCGAAGCCGGCCGGGACCGTCGTCGGACGGGTGGCCACGCCCACGAGGACCTGGTCGGTCGAGGGCGGCGGCGGTGCCGAACGGTCGAGATCGACCAGACGGAAGGGCGACTCCATGACGCGGTGAGTGTAATCTGCTGGCAGCCTGGAGAGAAGGGTGTTTTCGCAGTGAAGAATGCCGCTCTCACCGTCAGTGGCGGGATGGCCGCCGTCGGTCCGTGCCTCGCCCCGCTCCGGGCGGTCGTCGCGGACTTCACGGACCGCACCGGTGTCCCCGTCGACCTGCCCACGGTCCTCTTCCTGCGGGCCCGCCTCGCCGGGCTGCCGCCGCCGGACCGGACCTCCGCCGGCGGCTCCTGCCGGCTCCTGGAAACCACCGACGGCTGGGCCGCCGTCAACCTGGCCCGTCCCGACGACCGGGCGTCGCTGCCCGCCCTTCTCGCTCTCCTCGACGCGCGGGACACGACCCTGGCCGGTGCCGCGCGCCGGACCACCGCGCGCCGCCTCGCCGACGCCGCCCAGCGCGTCGGCATCCCCGCCGCCGCGCTCGGCTCGGAGCGGTCCGGCCGGGAACCGGTGCGCGCTCGCCGCCTCGGCGGGCGAAGGACCCGTCCGCCGGCCGTCCCGCGCGTTCTGGACCTGTCCGCCCTGTGGGCCGGACCCCTGTGCGCGCGGCTGCTGGGTTTGGCCGGAGCACACGTGACCAAGGTGGAGAGCACCACCAGACCGGACGGCGCACGGCGAGGGAATCCGGAGTTCTACCGCTGGCTGCACGACGGACACGAGAGCCTGGTGCTGGACTTCTCCCCGGGCGCCCTGGCCGACGTCGTGGACCGTGCGGACATCGTCATCGAGGCCTCGCGGCCCCGGGCGCTGCGGCGACTGGGGGTGCACGCCGAGGAGTTCCTCGCCGCGCGCCCCGGACGGGTCTGGGTCGGTATCACGGGCTACGGCCGCGACGACGACCGGATCGCTTTCGGTGACGACGCGGCGGTGGCCGGCGGTCTGGTCGGCCGCGACCCGCACGGCGACCCGGTGTTCCTCGGCGACGCCCTCGCCGATCCCGTCACCGGCCTGTACGCCGCCCACGCGGTCGTCCGTTCCCTGGCCGCCGGTGGCGGTGAACTGCTGTGCGTGTCCATGGCGGCGTGCGCCGCAGCCCTCGCCGCCTCCCGGACGCCGCCGTGCTGATCAGGAACGTGGAGGTCGAGGGGCGCGCCGGTACGGACCTGCGGATCGGCCCCGACGGGCGGATCCGCGAGATCGGGCCCCGCCTTCCCGGGGAGGCGCACGTCGACGGGCGCGGAGGGGCGTTGCTGCCCGGGCTGCACGACCACCACGTCCACCTGACGGCGCTGGCCGCGGACGCCGCCTCGGTGCGGGTGGGTCCCGCAGACGTACGGGGGCGTGAGGGGCTCGGGGCGGCGCTGCGGAGCGGTCCGCCCGGGCAGTGGGTGCGGGCCACCGGCTACCACGAGAGCGTCGCCGGTGACCTGGACCGCTGGGTGCTGGACACGCTCGTCACCGACCGGCCCGTGCGTGTGCAGCACCGCAGCGGGGCGATGTGGTTCCTGAACACCGCCGCGCTGCGGGCGGCGGGGCTGGGCGGTGACGGCCGGCTGTGGCGGCAGGACGAACGGCTGCGGCGCCTGGTGCCGCCGGTCCGGCTGGAGCTGGAACGCCTCGGCCGGCGGGCCGCGCGGCGCGGCGTCACCGGCTTCACCAACGCCGATCCCCGTCCGGCTCCCGGACTGCGGCGCACCCTGTCGGTACTGCCGCAGCGGCTCACCGTCATGGGCCTCGACTCCCCGGTCAAGATCCTGCTCGACGACGCCACCCTGCCCGCCCCGCACGACCTGGCCGTCCGGATCGGGACGGTACGGCCCCGGCGGGTCGCCGTGCACTGCGTCACCCGCGTGCAGTTGCTCGTCACCCTGCTCGCTCTGGAAGAAGCCGGTCCGGTCGAGGGAGACCGCGTCGAGCACGGGGCGGTGATCCCGGTGGAGACCGTCTCCTGGATCCGGCGGCTGGGTCTGACGGTCGTCACCCAGCCGCACTTCCCGGTGGAGCGGGGCCGTGAGTACGCCGCCGAGGTCCACCCCGACGACCGGGCCCACCTCTACCGGTGCCGGAGCCTGGCCGAGGCGGGCGTCGCGCTGGCCGCGGGGACCGACGCGCCCTTCGGCACCGACGACCCGTGGGCCGTCATGCGGGCCGCCGCGACCAGGGAGGACGGTGAGAGTGTGACCCCCGAGGCGGCCCTGCGGTTCTTCCTCGGCCGTCCCGAACGACCCTCCGTCCCACGCCGGTTGACGGTGGGCGCGCCGGCCGACCTGTGCCTGCTCCACGTACCGCTGCGCGAGGCGCTCGACGCCCTGTCCGCCGAGACCGTACGGGCCGCGTACGTGGCGGGCCGGCCGATCACCTCCTGAACCGGTGCTCAGACGCTGTACCCGCCGTCCACCCCCAGCGCCTGCCCGGTGATGAACCCCGCCCGGTCGGAGGCGAGGAACGCGACCGCCTCCGCGATGTCCCGCGCCTGCCCGAAGCGGCGCAGCGGAATGTTGCGCCGGGTCACGGCGAGGGCGTCCTCGTCCAGCTCACCGGTGCTGATCAGCCGCCCCGCGATGCCGTCGGTGAGCATGCCGGGGGCGACGCAGTTGACGCGCACGCCGTACCGGCCCTCCTCGGCGGCCAGTGCCCGGGCCACCGCCTCGACCGCGCCCTTGGCACCCGAGGACAGTCCGTCGCGGACCGGGTATCGGCGGGTGGCGACCGTCGTCACGGCGACGACGCTGCCCCGGCTCTCCCGCAGCAGCGGCAGGGAGGGGTGGACGAGGTTGAAGAACGCCACCGCGTCGGCCTCCAGTTGCGCCCGGAACCGGGCGGGCGTGACCTTGCTGAGATGCGTCATCGGGACGTGCGGTCCCGCCGCGTAGACGAGGGTGTGCAGGCCGCCGAAGCCGGCCGCGGCCTCCCGCACGGCCCGCGCGGTGCCGTCCTCGTCGGTGAGGTCCAGCCCGATCGCGGCCGCCCGGCGCCCGGCGGCCTCCACCTCGCCGGTGAGCACGTGTGCGGTCTCCTCGTCGGCCCGGTAGGTGAGGACGACGTCACTGCCGCGGGCCGCGAGCGTCCGTACGACCGCCGCGCCGATGCCGCCGGTGCCGCCCGCGACGAACGCGGCACCCGGACGGGACGAGAAATCCTCCATGCCTCACAATCCCAGGGACTTGGCGATGATGACCTTCATGACCTCACTGGTCCCGGCGTAGATCCGGGTGATGCGCGCGTCCGCGTACAGCCGGGCGATCGGATACTCCAGCATGTAGCCGTATCCGCCGAAGAGCTGGAGACACCGGTCGACGGCACGCGCCTGCATCTCGGTGCAGAACAGCTTGACCTTGGCGGCGTCGGCGCCGGAGAGCCGGCCGTCGACCAGTTCGAGCACCGCCCGGTCGAGGACGGCCTGCGCGGCCTCCACCTCGGCGGCGACGGCGGCGAGTTCGAACTTCGTGTTCTGGAACGAGGCGACGGTGGTGCCGAAGACCGTGCGTTCCCGCACGTACGCGACGGTCGTGTCGAGCGCCGCCCGCGCCTGTGCCACGGAGCCCACCGCGACGGTCATCCGCTCCTGCGGCAGGTTGTGCCCGAGGTACGCGAACGCCCGGCCCTCCTCACCGAGCCGGTTGGCGACCGGCACCCGGACGTCGTCGAAGGCCAGCTCCACGGTGTCCTGGGCCTTGATGCCCATCTTGTCCAGCACGCGCCCGCGCGTGAAGCCGGGCATCCCGTCCTCCACCACCAGCAGCGTCAGCCCCGCCCGCCGGTCGCCGGGGTCGTGGGACGTGCGCGCCACCACGATCACCAGATCGGCCAGCAGCCCGCCGGTGATGAAGGTCTTCGCGCCGTTCAGGACGTAGGCGTCCCCGTCGCGGACGGCGGTCGTGCGGATGCCCGCCAGGTCGGAGCCGGTGCCGGGCTCGGTCATCGCGATCGCGGTCAGCAGCGCGCCGGAGGCAAGGCCGGGGAACCAGCGGGCGCGCTGCTCGCGGTCGGCATAGGCCAGGAAGTACGGCAGGACGACGTCGAGCTGGGTGCGGACCGTGCCCAGGGTGACCAGGGCGCGGGCCGCCTCCTCCTGGAGGATCACGTTGTAGCGGTAGTCGGGCTGTCCGCCACCGCCGTACTCCTCGGGTATCGCCATGCCCAGCAGGCCGAGCGAGCCGAGGCGTCCGAAGAACGAGCGGGGCAGCCGCCCGGCCTTCTCCCAGTCGGCGTAGTGCGGCACCACCTCCTTGGCCACGACGTCCCGGACCAGCTCCCGGAAGTCCTCGTGGTCGGTGGTGAAGACGTCTCTGCGCACGGTGACTCCCGTCGTCAGTCGGCGAGTTCCACCACGGTGGCGTTCGCGGTGCCGCCGCCCTCGCACATGGTCTGCAGGCCGAAACGGATCCCGTGCGCGCGCATGTGGTGGATCATCCGGGTCATCAGCACCGCGCCCGACGCCCCCAGCGGATGCCCGAGCGCGATGGCACCACCGAGGGGATTGAGCCGCTCCGCGTCCGCGCCGGTCTCCGCCAGCCAGGCCAGCGGAATCGGCGCGAACGCCTCGTTCACCTCGAACACACCGATCTCGTCGAGGGCGAGGCACGCCTTGCGCAGCACCTTCTCGGTGGCCGGGATCGGCCCGGTGAGCATCAGCACCGGGTCGGATCCGACGACCGCGCCGGCCCGGTAGCGGACCAGCGGAGCGAGCCCCAGCTCCCGCGCCCTCTGCGCCGTCGTGACCAGCAGGGCCGCTGCTCCGTCGGAGATCTGCGAGGCGTTCCCCGCGTGGATCACGCCGTCCTCCTGGAAGGCGGGCTCGAGCCTCGCGAGCGTGTGCACGCTCGTGCCCCGCCGGACCCCCTCGTCGGTGTCGACCCCGGCCACGGGCACGATCTCCGCGTCGAACGCCCCGGCGTCCTGCGCGGCCGCCGCCCGCTCGTGCGAGAGCGCGGCGTACGCGTCGAGCCGCTCCCGCGTGAAGCCCCACTTCCGCGCGATCCGCTCCGCCGAGATCCCCTGGTTGAAGGAGAACCCCTCGTAGCGGTCGAGGACGCGCGGTCCGTACGGCATCCCGCCCGCCTTCGCGGCCCCCAGCGGCACCCGGCTCATCACCTCCACGCCGCCCGCCACGACCACGTCCTGCTGGCCCGACAGGACCGCCTGCACGGCGAAGTCCAGCGCCTGCTGGCCGGACCCGCACGCCCGGTTCACCGTCGTCCCCGGGACGCTCTCCGGCCAGCCCGCCGCCAGCACCGAGTAGCGGCCGATGTTGCTCGACTGGTCGCCGACCTGGGACACACAGCCCCACACCACGTCGTCGACCACGTCCGGGTCGATCCCGGTCCGTTCGGCCAGCGCCTCGAGCACGGTCGCGGACAGGTCCGCGGGGTGGACGCCGGACAGCCCGCCGCCCCGCTTGCCGACCGCGGTACGGACCGCACCGATGATCACCGCTTCCCGAGTCACGTCTCGTCCTCCGATCGTTGGGCCGTCGCAGCGGGCACCGCCCAGCCGCCGGTGAAGTGGGCATCGCGTCGGCCGGCGAAGGCCGCGTACGCCTCCCGCACGTCGGCGGTCGCGAAGTTCACCGCCTGCGCCCGGGCCTCCCCGGCGAGCGCCTCGCGCAGGGTGCGGTCGGCGTTCTCGTTCAGCAGGTGCCTGGTCTGGGCGAGTGCCACGGGAGCGCCGGCCGCCAGACGTGCGGTGATGTCGCCGACGAAGGCGTCCACCTCCTCGGCGTCCACCACCCAGGTCACGAGGTTCAGGGCCCGGGCCTCCTCGGCGTCGATCGTCTCCGCCAGGAGCGCGAGGCGCTTGGCCTGCTGGAGGCCGGCCAGCCGGGGCAGCAGCCAGGAGCCGCCGCAGTCGGGGGACAGCCCCCTGCGCGCGAAGATCTGCGAGAACCTCGCCTCCGGGGTCGCCACGACCAGATCGCACCCCAGGGCGAGGTTCCAGCCCGCGCCCACCGCCACCCCGGTCACCTTGGCGACCGTCGGCACCGGCAGCTCGTGCAGCAGCAGCGTCACCTCGGTCAGTGTGCGCATCCGGTACACCGGGTGGGCGCTGCTGAGGCCCTTGGAGATGTCGGCGCCCGAGCAGAAGGCACCGCCCGCGCCGGTGAGGACGAGTGCGCGCACGCTCCGGTCCCGTCCGGCCTCCTCCAGCGCCGTGCGCAGCGCCTCCCACAGTTCGGCGTCGATGGCGTTCCTGCGGTGCGGGCGGTTCAGCGTCAGGGTCCGTACGCCGTCGGCGTCGTCGGTGAGGAGGACGGTCACCGCAGGGCCCCCTGGGCACGCAGCGCCGCGATCTCCTCGCCCGAGAAGCCGAGTTCGCCGAGCACGGTGTCCGTGTGCTCGCCCAGCGCGGGCACCGCACCCATCGGCGGCTCGTACCCGGCGATGACCGGAGGCGGCAGCAGTGCCGGGACCGGTCCGCCCGGGGTGCCGATCTCCCGCCAGCGGTCACGGGCGGACAACTGCGGATGCGCCAGCACGTCCCGCTGGGTGTTGAAGCGCGCGTTGCCGATCCCGGCGGCGTCCGCGCGGCTCTGGACGTCGGCCAGATCGTGCCGGGCGCACCAGCCGGCGATCTCGGTGTCCAGGACGGCCCGGTGCTCCACGCGTCCGGCGTTCGTGCGGAACCGCTCGTCGTCCGCCAGGTCCGGCCGGCCGAGCAACTCCCGGGCCAGCCGCTGCCACTCGCGGTCGTTGGTGGTGCCCAGAACGACCGTCTGCCCGTCCGCGGTGCGGTAGGCGCCGTAGGGGGACACGGCGGGTGAGCCCATGCCGAGGGGCTGCTGCTCCACGCCCGAGTGCCGGGTGTACGTGAGCGGGTAGCCCATCAGCTCCGTCATCGTGTCGAACAGGCTCACCGCCACCGGGGCGACGGGCCGCCCCCGCCCCTTGCCGTGCAGGAGGGCCAGGACGGCCAGCGCCGCGTACAGGCCGCTGCACACGTCGGCCACCGGCGGCCCCGGCTTGGCCGGTGCCCCCGGGTGCCCGGTCACGGCGCACGCCCCCGACTCGGCCTGGACCAGCAGGTCGTAGGCGCGCTTGTGGGAGAGCGGCCCGCCGGCGCCGTACCCGTCGATCTCCACGGCGATCAGCTCCGGGTGGCGCACCTCCAGGTCCGTGGGGGACAGGCCCAGCTTGGCGGTCGTGCCGGGACTGAGGTTGGAGACCAGCACGTCGGCGCGTTCCAGCAGCCGGTGCAGCACGGCGAGGCCCGGGCCGGTCTTCAGATCCAGCGCCACCGACTCCTTGCCCCGGTTGGCCCACACGAAATGGGCCGCCAGGCCGCCCACCACGTCGTCGTAGTGCCGGGCGAAGTCCCCGCCCCGGGGATTCTCCACCTTGATCACGCGGGCGCCGAAGTCACCGAGGGTGCGGGTGCACATCGGTGCCGACACGGCCTGCTCCAGCGCCACCACGGTGACGCCGGCCAGCGGTCCGTCGCTCATCGGCCTTCTCCCTCCCGGTACCGGGCGCGCAGGTCGTCCTTGAGGACCTTCAGACTTGCGTTGCGGGGCAGCGCGTCCACGAACCGCACGTGCCGGGGCACCTTGAAGTTCGCCATGTGCGCACGCGCCCACGCCACGACGTCCGCCTCGGTGGGGCGGGCGCCCGGCGCGGGGACGACGAAGGCGCAGCCCACCTCGCCCATGCGCGCGTCGGGTACGCCGACGACCGCGACCTCCGCGACGTGCTCGCAGCCGAGCAGGAGCTTCTCGATCTCGGCCGGGTAGGCGTTGAAGCCGCCGACGATGTACATCTCCTTCTTGCGGTCGACGATCACCAGGTTGCCCGCCGGGTCGAGGTGGCCGACGTCACCGGTGTGCAGCCAGCCGTCGCCGTCGATCGCCGCCGCGGTGGCGTCCGGGTCGTCCCAGTAGCCCTGGGTGACGTTGTAGCCGCGTACCAGGATCTCCCCGTCCTCACCCGGCGGCACCTCGTTCCCCGCCGCGTCGGTGAGGCGGACCTCGACGCCGGGGATGGGGCGGCCGGTGGTGCGGGCCACCGTCTCCTCGGTGTCGCCGACGCGGGTGGTGGTCACCAGCGCGGTGGACTCGGTGAGCCCGTAGGCACTCAGCACGATGTCGAAGGACAGATCCCTCTTCATGGCGTGGATCAGGGATTCCGCAATGGTGGAGCCGCCCGTCATGGACACCCGCAGCGACGACAGGTCGCGGTCCGGGCGGTCCGGGTGGTGGAGCAGGTCGTGGAAGATGGTCGGCGGGCCGAGCAGGATGCTGACCCGTTCCCGCTCGATCAGCTCCAGCGCCCGCCCCGCGTCGAAGACGGCCATCGGGAGCACCGTCACGCCGTGCAGGAAGGAGGCGAGCCAGCCCGCCTTGTAGCCGAAGCAGTGGAAGAACGGAGGAATGACCAGGAAGCTGTCCGAGGCGCGGAAGCCGTACGCGCCGGACATCCAGCCGTAGGCGCGCAGGGACTGGCCGTGGGTGAGGACCACGCCCTTGGGGTGGCCGGTGGTGCCGGAGGTGAACATCACGTCGCTCATGTGGTCCGGGGTGAGCCGGTCGATGGCCTCGTGGGCCGTCGCCGGGTCGGTGCCCAGGTCGAGGAACCGGTCCCAGGTCACATCGGCCCGGCCCTGTTCCCCGGGGAGCGAGACGGTGGTGCGCAGTGCGGGCAACCCGGGATCGGCCCGCTCGAGGTCGGCCGTGTAGTCCGTGCCCAGGAAGGACGAGGCGGCGAAGAGGGCGCGGGCTCCGGACGTGCGCAGGATGTAGGACAGCTCCGGGGCCTTGAAACGGGTGTTGAGCGGGACGACGATCCCGCCGGCTCCCTGGATGGCGAGGGCGGCCACGATCCACTCCACCGAGTTCGGGGCGCACAGGCCCACCCGGTCGCCCGGTCCGATGCCGAGGGTCCGCGCCGAGGCGACGGCCCGGAGCATGAGGTCCTCCAGTTCCCGGAAGCTCAGGCGCCGGTCCCCGTCGACGAGGGCGGGGGCGTCGCCGAACCGCCGGGCGGCCGCTCTGACCACGTTCGGGATGCTCTGGAACTCCTGGTCGTGTCGCATGGCGGGACTCCGTTCAGCCACGGCCGTCGGCCGGCAGGCGCAGCAGGCGCTTGGCGATGATGTTCCGCTGGATCTGAGAGGTTCCGCCGTAGACGGACGCCGCCCGGGAATAGAGGTAGTCGCCGAAGATCTCCCCGCCCTCCCCGTGCACTTCCTCGGGGAACACCTTCAGCGCCGTCTCGTACAGGCGCTGCTCGGCGCGGGTCATGAGCAGTTTGTCGATGGAGGACTCCGGGCCCGCCGCCCGGCCGGCCAGGCGTTCGGCGGTCCGGCGACGGGAGTGGGCGACCAGGACCTCGTAGTCGACGACGCACCGACCGATGTCCGTCAGCAGCCCGTCGGGGAGGCCGTCGCGGTGTGCGCGGGCGTGGCGGCGCAGCCGCTCCACCAGCTGCCCGTATCTGGGCAGATGGCCGGTGTCGAGAGCGTTGCGCTCGTACGCCACGGTGGTCATCGCCAGTGCCCAGCCGTCGCCCTCGGCGCCGACCCGCTCCGACTCGGCCAGGCGGACGCCGTCCAGGAACAGCTCGCAGAACTCGTCGTCACCGTTGGCCGCGCGCAGCGGGCGCACCGTCACGCCGGGGCGGTCCAGCGGCAGTACGAACGCGGAGATCGAGGCGTGCGCGGGCGCGTCGGCGCCGGTACGGGCCAGCAGCAGGCAGAGGTCGGAGTACTGGGCGTAACTGGTCCACAGTTTCTGACCGCTGACGGTGTAGTGACCTTCCGGACCGCGGTCGGCGCGGGTGCTCATGCCGGCCAGGTCCGAGCCGGCGCCCGGCTCGCTGAAGCCCTGGCACCAGACGTCGTCGCCCGCGAGCATGCGCGGCAGCAGGCGGCGGCGCTGCGCCTCGGAACCGAACTCCAGCAGGGCGTGGGCGAGATACCCGATGCGCGGCACTCCGGGCGCGCCCCGTGCCCCGAGCTCGTCGCTGACCGCCACCTGGTGCAGGGGGGTGAGTCCGCGTCCGCCGTACTCCCGCGGCACGTCGAGGCCGACCCAGCCGCCGGAGTGCAGCATGCGGTGCCAGCGGTGCAGGTGGACGGGGAGGGGCTCGTCGGCGTCCCGGGGCGGGAGCGGGTGCTCGGCCAGCCAGTCCCGGAGGTCGCGGCGCAGCTGCTCGAGGTCGGCGGGGTCGCCGAAGTCCAGCGGGAGGTCGGTCATCGTGTCGTCTCCGGTTCGGCAGCGACAGCGGGGATGTCTTCGGCCGTGCGGGCGGACGGGCCGTCGGCCGGCGTGGCGGGGCGGGGGTCGGCCAGGGCCGGCAGCAGGTCGGCCGTGGTCGCCAGCAGACCGGCTCCCACGAGGACGCGGCGCAGGTAGAGATGGGCCACGTGCTCCCAGGTCTGGGCGATGCCGCCGAAGACCTGCATGCCCGCGTACACCGCCTCGACGGCGGAGACGTTCACCTCGGCCTTGGCCACGCGAGCCGCCGTCAGCGCCCGGTCGGCGGGCTCGTGGTCCAGACACCAGGCGGCGTAGCGGGTGGCGCTGGTGCACGCCTCGGCCAGCACCCTCGCGTCGGCGAGCAGATGCCGCACCGCCTGGAAGGAGCCGATCGGCCGCCCGTACTGGTGTCGGTCCTGGGCGTAGTCCGTGCTCAGTCCCACGAAGGCGTCCACCGCACCGACCAGTTCGGCGGTCACGACGACCAGGGCGTACGCCTGCCAGCGCCGGCCCGCGTCGGGGGTGAGGTGCCCGAGGACCTTCCCGTCGGCGTCGGGGACCGTGTACACGGCACGCAGGAGGTCGGCGGTGTGTGCGGGCGGGCCCAGGGCGACCTGCCGTACGGTCCCGTCGGGGGCGACGTGCAGCGCGCAGTCGGCCGCCTCGCAGTCCCAGGCGGCCAGGGGTGACGGGGGCGGCCCGGGAAAGCGCAGGTCGCGGCCGAGGGCGATCGTCGGACGGGACGCCGCCGTGGTCCCGAGCAGGCGCAGCAGCTCCGGGGCGAGAAGCGCCGTCCCGAGCAGAGAGGTCGTCAGCGGTTGCCGGCCGTGCTCCTCGGCGAGCAGCGCGCACTCCTGCACCGTCGCGGCGGGCGGCGAGCCGCGGCGCAACTCCGCGAGGCCCAGCTCGTCCAGTGCCCGCTGCGCGGCCCTGCGGCTTCGCGGCTCGGCCTCGTCGGCGCAGCCGACGCGGTGCCGGGCCGCGAACGACCGCAGCATGTCGCGGACCAGGGTGAACTCCTCGGTCTGCATGCTCACTCCTCCTCGGCGACGGCCGGGCGGCGGTGCGTGCGGGAGGCCAGCTCGTTGATGATCCGGATGTGGTCCGGGCTGGTCATCGTCGATCGCTCGGCCAGCAGCGCCGCCTCCATACCGCCCCGGGACACCTGCTCGACCACCGCGGCCAGCGCCGCCTTGGTGGCGCGCAGTGCCTCCGCGGGCTGCGCGGCGAGGCGGTGGGCCAGCGCGAGGGCCTCGGTCATCAGGTCACCGGCTGGAACGCTGCGGTTGGCCAGGCCCAGCCGAACGGCGGTGGCGGCCGGAATGCGGTCGCCGGTGAACAGGTACTCCTTGACCCGCAGCAGACTCGTCAGCAGCGGCCACAGGGTGACCCCGCCGTCGCCCGCCACCAGACCGACCGACACATGGGGGTCGGCGAGGTAGGCGTCATCGGCCATGAGGACCAGGTCGCATCCCAGGGCCAGGCTGCAGCCCAGCCCGACCGCGGGGCCGTTGACCGCCGCGACCACCGGCAGCGGGAAGCGGATCATCTCCGTCTGGATGATGCGGTCGAGCCGGATCGAGCGCTCCCGCAGCTCCGGGTCGTCGTGGTGGCGGAGCAGGTGGCCGAAGTCGCCACCCGCGCTGAACGCCCGCCCCGCTCCGGTCAGGACGACCGCCCGGGCCTTTGCGTCCTCCGCCAGTTCGCGCCACACCTCGGACAACCGGCGGTGCAGCTCCTCCGACACTCCGTTGAGGTGTTCCGGCCGGTTCAGCGTGACGACGCGGACGTCACCATCGGCGGCCACGGTCAGGACGGGGCTCACGTCGCTCATGCCGCGATGGTATTAAAGGTCAGACCGATACTGTCAATGGTGTTGCCGTAATGTGAGAACTTCATTCTCGCCAGGGCGTGGCCACCGAAAACCGTTCCGGCTCCAGGCCGGCCGTCAGGCGCCGGCTTCCGGCAGGTCCAGCCGTTCCCGGTCGTCCACCTCGGCGGCGGCGCGTGCGAAGCCGCACACATGTCGGCTCATCCGCCGGCGCGCCGCCTCCGCGTCGCCCGCCCGGATCGCCTCCGTGATCCGGGCGTGGGTGCGCGCGGTGAGCCGGCGCACCCGGGCGTCCATGAACCGCTCCAGGTCGGTGGAGGCGTGGATCGACGCCGAGAGGGCGTCCAGGAAGCCGATGAGCAGTTCGTTGCCGCCCGCCCTGGCCACGGCGTTGTGCCACTGGATGTTGGCGCGCAGGAAACGCGGGACGTCCTCGCCGGCCCCGATCAGATCCGCGTGGGCGGCGTCCAGGTCCGCCAGATCCCGCTCGGTGCGCCGGCGGGCCGCGAGTGCCGCGCAGGCCGGCTCGATCGCCTCGCGGGTCTCGTGCAGCGCCTCCAGCCGGATCTGCTGCCCCCGGATCACCAGCCGCACGGTGTTCGCCAGGGACTCGCGCCCCGGCCGGTGCACGAAGGCCCCGCCGCCGCGCCCCGGCCGGATCTCCACCAGCCGCTCGACCTCCAGGATGCGCAGCGCCTCCCGCACCGTGGCCCGGCTCAGCCCCGTCTGCTCCACCAGCTGGCGTTCCGGAGGCAGTGCCGTGCCCTCGCCGAACTCCCCGGACAGGATCCGCTCCCGCACCTCGGCCGCCAGCACGTCCGACGCCTTCGGCACGGTGAGCGTCTCGAAACGGGGGACGGGCGAGGTGGATTCGGCGCTGGACACGGTGGGGCCTCTCGTCGGGCGTCCTTCTTGTTCGGCTGAACCATTCAACACAGCCGGGAAGGCGCCTGTCACATGACCATGCCCCCGTCCACCGGCAGCACCTGTCCGGTGACGAACGAGGCGGCGTCCGAGGCGAGGAACACGAACGCCCCCGCCACCTCCTCCGGTTCGGCCCACCTGCCGAGCGGAATGCGGGCGAGCATGGGCTCGGCGAACCTGGGGTCGGTGCGGATGGTCCGCGTCATCGGCGTCGCGGCCAGTGGTGCCAGTGCGTTGACCAGGATGCGCCTGCGGGCCAGCTCCCGGGCGAGGGACTTGGTGAGGCCGATGATGCCCGCCTTGGCCGCCGAGTAGTTCACCTGGCCGAGGGTGCCGGTCAGGCCGGCCGAGGACGTGACGTTGATGACCCGTCCGGTCCCGTCCGTGGCGAGGAACGGCAGGGCCGCCTGCGTGCAGTGGAAGGCGCCCATCACATGGATGTCGATCAGTCGCCGGACGGATTCCTCCTCCAGCTTGTCGAACATGGCGGGAGCGGTGATCCCGGCGTTGTTGACGAGGATGTGCAGCGTCCCGCCGGCCGACGCGGCGGCCCGGGAGACCGCGCTGTCGGCGGCGTTCCGGTCCGTCACGTCGAGAGCCGCGCTGTCGGCGCTCAGGCCCGCCGCGGTGAGCTTTCGCGCCACGGCCGCCGCGGCCTTGCCGTCCACGTCGGTGACGAGCACCGCGGCTCCGGCGCGGGCCAGCGCCCCCGCCACCGCCGAGCCGATCCCGCCGGCGGCTCCCGTGACGAGCGCCGAGCGCCCGGTGAGGTCGAACAGTCCCGTACGGTCGGTCATGCCTGGCTCCTGGTCGTCTGTGTCGTCCATGGGAGGGTCAGTAGCTGCGTGGCAGGCCCAGGGTGTGGGACCCCAGGTAGTTGAGGACCATCTCCTGGCTGACCGGCGCGATCCGCATCAGCCGGGCCTCGCGGAAGAAGCGGGCCACCGGGTACTCCTCGGAGTAGCCCATCCCGCCGTGGGTCTGCAGGGCGCGGTCCGCGGCCGTGAACCCCGCGTCGGCGCAGAGGTACTTGGCGGTGTTGGCCTCCCGCCCGCAGGGCCGGCCCCGGTCGTAGAGCCAGGTGGCCTTGCGCAGCACCAGCTCCGCGGCGTCGAGCCGGGCGAGCGAGTCGGCGAGCGGGAACTGGATGCCCTGGTTCATGCCGATGGGGCGGCCGAACACCTCGCGTTCCCGGCCGTAGGCCACCGCCCGGTCCAGGGCCACCCTGCCGATGCCCAGGGCCTCGGCGGCGATCAGCATCCGCTCGGGGTTGAGGCCGTCGAGCAGATAGCGGAACCCCTGGCCCTCCTCGCCGACCCGGTCCCGTACGGGGACGCGCAGTTCGTCGATGAACAGCTCGTTCGAGGTGACAGCGTTGCGCCCCATCTTCGCGATGGGGCGGATGTCGACGTGGTCGCGGTCGAGGTCGGTGAGGAACAGGGTCATCCCGTCCGTCGGCTTCGTGACCTCTTCGCGCCGAGAGGTGCGGGTCAGCAGCAGGATCTTCTCCGACTCCACCGCCTTGGAGATCCACACCTTGCGCCCGCTGACGACGTAGTGGTCTTTGTCCCGCCGGGCGTACGTGGTGATGCGTGTCGTGTCCAGGCCCGCACCGGGCTCGGTCACACCGAAGCACACGTGCAGGTCGCCGTCGGCGATGCGGGGGAGTGTCCGGCGTTTCAGCTCGTCGGAGCCGTGCACCACCACCGGGTGCATGCCGAAGACGGACAGATGGATGGCGCTGGCCGCGTTCATCCCGCCCCCGGAACGGGCCACCTCCTCCAGCAGAAGGGTGGCCTCGGTGATGCCGAGGCCGTGGCCGCCGTACTCCTCCGGGACGGTGATGCCCAGCCAGCCCCCGTCGGCCACGGCGGCGTAGAACTCCTCGGGGAAGGCGTGATCGCGGTCCTTCTCCATCCAGTACCGGTCGTCGAAGTCGCGCAGCAGATCGGCGACGGCCTTGCGGATCGTCTCCTGGTCCTCGGTCAGCTCGAAATCCACGGCGGGGGACCCCCTCTGCCGGTTGCTGATGTGTGAAACATATCAAAGGTCAGACCGATGCGGGCGTCAACCGTCCGTGGCTGCCGAGTGGCCGGGCGGAGGGAGCAACGTGCGAGAAGGGCCCGCGCGGTACGTGGGCCCTTCGAGGTGTACGGCGGTGGGGTCAGGCCGTGGAGCGGGACGAACCCTTCGCGGCGGCGGTCTTCGCGGCGGCCGCCTTCTTCGTCGCCGTCCTCCTGGCGGTCGTGGACTTCCTGGCCGCGGTCGCCTTCTTGGGCGAGGCGGACGTGGCTGAGCCCTCGGGGGCGGCCGGGGCTGCCCCGCGGATGCCGCCCAGGCAGAACGCCCACACGTCCTCGGCGCCGATCCGGGAGGGCTGCGCACCGACCGGGGCGGCGGGTGCCTGGGCCGTGAACATCGCCGTCTGCATGATCAGGGACGCGGTGCGGCGGGGGCGGGGAGCGACGGCCTGGCCGGCCTCGACCGCGTCCTCCACCAGTTCCGTGAAGAGGGCCAGCAGCGGCAGGTGGGCGGTGGCCACCTGGTCCGGATGGCTGACCAGCAGCTGGATGGCGAAGTCGGTGAACAGCGGGGACTGTTGTCCCTCACGCGGTGTGGAGGACTCGTACAGCAGGCCCACCGCCACTTCGAGCCGCTCCAGCGGACCCGTCACGGTCGAGAGCTTCTCCCGCATCTCGGTGGCCGACCTCGACAGGGCGTCCTCGAAGAGGGCGAGCAGCAGCTCGTGCTTGCCGTCGAAGTGCTGGTAGAAGCTGCGCAGCGACTGGCGGGACCGCTCCACGACCTCCTGGACGGTGAAGTCGGTGGTGCCCTTGTCGGCGATCAGTTCCTGCGCCGCGTCCAGGAAGCGCTGCACGCGCTGCTCGGCGCGCAGCTTCGCTGCCCGGGTGGAGCGCTCGACGGCACGCTGCCGCCACGCGGGCTCAGGAGACTCGACCGGTTCGGCGGGGACGACACTCATGGGTAGAACGGTACTCCACATATGTGAAAAGCGGTGGCGCTCGCCCTACCGAATCGCCCTCCGCGCGAAACGAGACTCTTACTTTCATGTATCGAGAATGATATTCTCGCCGCGGTTCCTGCCACAGACCAAGACCGCGGGAGAGCGGAGGCCGGGCGTGGAGTTCGAACTGGACGAGGAGCAGCGGATGCTGCGTCGTGCGGTACGGGAGACGGTCGCGAAGGTGCGGTCGCAGCCCGAGGAGCGGCAGTGGGACACCTACCGGAGCCTGGGCTGGCTCGAAGCGCCTCCGCTGGAACTGGTCCTCATCCTGGAGGAACTCGGGTACGCGGCCGATCCGACGCCGTTCCTGGCCACCGCCACCTGGTTCCTGCCGTTGACCGGCCGGCTGCCCGAGGGCAGCGGAACGGCCGTCTTCGACGGCACCGGACGGTACGTCCTCGACGCCGACCGCGCCGACGAGATCGCCCTGCTCACGCCCGACGGTGTCACCGTCGTCCCCGGGGCGGGCCTCGCCGCCGAGCGGATCGGGGTCCTCGACCCGCACCTGCACGTGGCGCACGTCGACGCCGGTCCGCTCACCGCCGGCGTCCCCCACCTCGCCCTGACCGGCCTCGCCGCCACCGCGGTCGGCGCCTGCCGCCGCATCCTCGACCTGGTCCTCGCGCACGTGAAGCAGCGCATCCAGTTCGGCCGGCCCCTCGGCTCGTTCCAGGCCGTGAAGCACAAGGCGGCCGACATGCACGTGGCCGTGGAGCGCGCCCGCGCCCTCGCCCACTTCTCGGCGCTCACGATCGCCGAGGACGACCCGCGCCGCGCCCGGGCCGCGCACATGGCCAAGGCGGCGGCGGGGGAGTGCCAGCGCCTGGTGTTCCGCCACGGCCTGCAACTGTTCGGCGCCATGGGCTTCACCTGGGAGAACGAGGTGCAGTTCCACCTGAAGCGGGCCCAAGCCTGCGACTTGCTGCTCGGCACCGCGTCCGCCCACAGGAAGGCCCTGCTGACCGCATGAAGCTCGCCGACGACCCCGAGGTGGAGGAGTTCCGCGCCCGGTTCGCCGCGTTCCTCGACGCGCACCTGCCCACCGAGGCGGAGGCCCGGGAACGCTCCCGCTCCAGCGCCCACGTCCCCGACTGGGCCCGCCGCTGGCAGCGCACCCTCTTCGAGCACGGCTGGCTGCTGCCCGGCCAGCCGCCCGAGTACGGCGGCCGGAACGCCACCCTGCCCCAGCAACTCGCCCATCTGGAGGAACTGGCCCGCCGCCGGATCTACCACAGCTTCAATCCGCAGGGGCTCGGCATCATCGCAGCCTCCCTGCTCACCTTCGGCACCGAGGAGCAGAAGCGGCGCTGGGCCGTGCCGATCCTGCGCGCCGAGATCACCGCCGCACTCGGCATGAGCGAACCCGAGGCGGGTTCCGACCTCGCCTCCCTGCGCACCCGCGCCGTCCTCGACGGAGACACCTTCACGGTGAACGGGCAGAAGATCTGGACGTCCGGCGCCCACAACGCCGACGTACTGCTCACCTTCGTACGCACCGATCCCGACGCCCCCAAGCACCATGGGCTCAGCGCGCTGCTCGTCCCGACCGCCGCCGACGGCGTCGTTTGCCGGCCCTTCGGCTCGATCAGCGCCGAGGACGACCTCGACTTCAACGAGGTTTTCCTCACCGATGTCCGTGTCCCGCGCGAGAATTTGGTCGGGCCGCTCAACGAGGGGTGGCGGGTGGCGAACGGCTCGCTCGGGCACGAACGCACGCTGCTGTGGCTGTCGTACGCCGAGCGCCTGGAGGACCTGGTGCGGGACGCGGCCGACGTCGGCGCCGGCCAGGAGTGGTACGCCACCGTCCTCATGGACCTGACGGCGCTGAGGCTGCTCGGGTACCGCCAGCTCGGCCCGGACCGCGACCCCGCCGAGATCTCCGTCCTCAAGCTGCTCGGTTCCGAGGCCGTCCAGACGGCCTCCCTGCACGCCCTGGAGGCGCGCGGAGCCGACGCACTGCCACACCCCGCCCGCACCGGCCCGTACCACCACATGCACCACGAGGTCTTCGTCTCCAGCTGGTTCGAGCGGTACGCGCGCAGCTTCGCCGGCACCATCGCGGGCGGTACCAGCGAGATCCAGCGCAACATCATCGCCGAGCGCATCCTCGGCCTACCGCGTTAGGACGCCGGTCATGGACCAGATCCTGTACGACACCGAAGGCGGCGTCGCCGTCATCACCCTGAACCGTCCCGAGGCCGCCAACGCGCAGACCATGGCCCTCCTCGACGACCTGGACGCCGCCTTCACCCGCGCGGCCGCCGACGAGGAGGTACGCGTGGTCGTCCTGCGGGCCAACGGGCGGCACTTCTCGGCCGGGCACGACCTGAAGGACCGCTGGCCCGCCCCCGGCGAGATCACCCTGGAGTGGATCTACGACGCGGAGACGCGCCGCTACCTGGAGTACGCGCTGAAGTGGCGGAACCTCCCGAAACCCACCATCGCGGCCGTGCAGGGCAAGTGCATCGCCGCCGGACTGATGCTGTGCTGGCCGTGCGACCTGATCGTGGCGGCCGAGAACGCCGAGTTCTCCGACCCGGTGGTGCACATGGGAATCGGCGGGGTGGAGTACCACGGGCACACCTGGGAGCTGGGTCCGCGCAAGGCCAAAGAAATCCTGTTCACCGGCCGGCCGCTGACCGCCCGTGAGGCGGAGCAGGCGGGCATGGTGAACAAGGTCGTCCCGCTCGACGCCCTGGACGACACGGTCCGCGAGCTGGCGGCGCGGATCGCGAAGATGCCGCCCTTCGGACTGCGGCAGGCCAAACGGGCCGTCAACCAGACGCTGGACGTCCAGGGCTTCTACGCGGCACTCCAGTCCGTCTTCGACATCCACCAGACCGGCCACGGCAACGCGCTGAGCGTGGGCGGCTTCCCGATCCTGACCCGCCTGGACGAGATGAAGCAGCGGATCAAGCAGAGCTGAGGACCACACGGCCGGGGGAAGCGGGCCCGTACCGGAGCCGGGACGGCTCCGGTACGGGCCCGGTCTGCCGGTCGCTCGCGGGTGTCCGTGCCGGACGTGTGGTCGTCCGGCAGCGGCGTCAGCCACTGCCGGGCACGGGATCGGGCTCCACCTCGAAGGTGTTCAGCGCCGCGGCGAGCATGCCGTACGCGCCCACGGTGAACACGAAGTCCAGCAACTGCCGTTCGTCCAGCTGTTGCGCCAGCTCCGCGTAGGTGCCGTCGGAGAGGGTGGACGAGGTCTCCAGTTCGTCGACGGCCCGGTTCACCAGCGTGCCGGCGCCCGCGCGCACGTCCTCGAACTCCTCCTCGGTCACGCCGGCCCGGCGGCCGATGAGCACGTGCTGCTCCCATTCGTAGGGGCACCGGCGGCGCCACGCCACTCTCAGGATCGCCAGCTCGCGGGTCTTCTCCGGCAGCGAGTTGCGGACCAGCAGATGGGCGGAGAAGGTGAGGAACGACTTGGCCAGCGCCGGATGGCGGAGCAACAGACCGAGGACGTTCGAGGGGGGCACGGCCCGCCCGCCCGTCAGCGGACGCAGCGCCTCGGCGTCCCACTCCTCGTACGGCACGGGACGCAGCCTCGTCATGTGTTGCGTCCTCCGTTCACGCCGATGATCTGGCCCGTGATGTAGCCCGCTTCCTCACTCACCAGGAAGGAGCACGTCGCCGCGATGTCCTCCGGTCGGCCCACACGGCGTACCGGGGTGCGCGCGATGTGGTCCTCGATGGTGCCGCCGAGCCGCTGCTCCCGCTCGGCCGTGCGCAGCATCGGGGTGTCGATGAAACCGGGCGGGACGGCGTTGACGGTGATGCCCCGGGGGCCCAGCTCCAGGGCGAGGGACTTGGTCAGTCCGTTGACCGCCGACTTGGCGGCGACGTAGTGGGCCATGAACGGCTGGCCGGAATGGGTGCTGGACGAGGAGATGTTGACGATCCGCCCCCAGCGCCCCTCCCACATGTCCGGCAGCGCGGACTGCACGCAGTGGTACACCCCGTTGAGGTTGATGTCCACGACGCGCTGCCACTCCTGGAAGGACAGTTTCGCGAACCGGGTGAAGCCGTCCTTGCCCGCGGCGTTGACCAGTACGGAGACCGGTCCGTAGCGGTCGCGCACCGCGTCCATCGCCTTGTCCACCTGCGCACGGTCGGTGATGTCCACGGTCAGCGCATGGCCCTCCTCGGCCGGCGCGATGTCGAACACGGCCACATCGAGGCCGTCGGCGGCGAGCCGCCGGGCGATCGCCCGGCCGATGCCGGAGGCGCCCCCGGTGACGACGGCCGTCCGTTTCGACGGGGCGCTCATGCGAACGCCTCGTCACCGACGACGGTCGTGCGGTGCAGCAGCCGCTCCGCATTCTCGTCGTAGGGCAGTGCCCGGTGCGGGATGCCGGTGTAGTCCCGGACCGCGAGGTCGCCGACCTCCCGGTCGTGGGCGTGGCGGAACCGCTCCCGGGTGGTCCGGTCGAGCAGGGCGCGGCTCTCGTCGGGGTCGTCGCCGAGCGTGCGGCTGAAGGCGGACCGTTGCTCGTCGTCGAGGTGCAGCCCTCGCACGAGGAGGACTCCGCGCCGCGTCAGCGCCTCGGCCGCCCGGTGGACGAAGGCGTCGTCGAGCGGGTCCGTCACGCCGGTGAACTCCACCCCGAGCGACGCGCTCAAGGCCTTCGATCGGATCATGAAAACACCCCTTCCGTATGTGAGAACCATATTCTCATCGCGGCTTCGACGGGAAGTCCCGCGTCGGGCGCGGGAGTTGCACAGGTCGTCGCATGGAGGGAGCGGGGAGAGGGGGTAGGCATCAGGTTCTCTTGTTCGGAACCTTGATTCGCTGAAATTGAGAATGTAGTTTCCGACCAACCGAGCAGGGAGGCTGGGATGCGGTTCAGGGACAAGGTGGCGATCGTCACCGGGGCCGGCCAGGGCATCGGCGAGGGTTACGCGAAGGCACTGGCCGCCGAGGGCGCGCGGGTGGTGGTCGCCGAGCTCAACGAGGACCAGGGACAACGCGTCGCCAAGGAGATCGGCGACGCGCTCTTCGTGCGGACCGACGTCGGCGACCCGGCGTCCGCCGAGGCACTCGCCGCCACGGTGATCGGCGAGTTCGGCCGCATCGACCATCTGGTCAACAACGCGGCGATCTTCCAGGGCATGCGCCGAGAGGGCCTCACCACCGTCGACCACGCCTACCTCGACCGGTTCCTGAAGGTGAACCTGCTCGGCGCCCTGTACATGACACGAGCCGTCCTGCCGCACCTGAAGGAGGGCTCGGCCATCGTCAACCAGTCGTCCACCGCGGCCTGGCAGGCCACCGGCTTCTACGGCCTCGCCAAGGCGGGGATCAATCACCTCACCGCCTCCCTCGCCGCGGAACTCGGCGACCGGGGCATCCGCGTCAACGCCATCGCACCCGGCCCCACGGACACCGAGGGCTCCCGCGACATCATCCCCGAGCAGGCCCGCGAGGCGCTGGTGCGGTCGCTGGCACTCAAGCGCATGGGACGGCCGGCGGACCCGGCCGGGCTGCTCCTCTTCCTGCTGTCGGACGCGGCGAGCTGGGTGACCGGCCAGGTCATCGCGGTCGACGGCGGATCGGTGGTGCGGCTGTGACCACCACCGCCACCCGCTGCCTGCTCATCGACGGAAAGCTCCGCACCACCGATACGACCTTCGCCTCCCACAACCCCGCCAACGGCGAACTGGTCGGCCACGCGCCCGAGGCCACCCGCGACGACGCCGAGGCCGCCGTCGCCGCCGCCCGCCGCGCTTTCGACACCACCGGCTGGCCCACCGACCGGGACCTTCGGCTGCGCTGCCTGCGCCAACTGCACCAGGCCCTCGACGAGCACCGTGAGGAACTGCGCGAACTGACCATCGCCGAGGCCGGCGCACCCCGCCAGCTCACCCACGGCCCCCAGCTCGACGAGCCGATCGGCATCGTGCCGTACTACGCCGACTTGCTGGAGACCTACGAGTTCACCGAGGACCTGGGCGAGGTCGAGTCACGCGGACAGCGTCACCACCGCTGGGTCGAGAAGGAAGCGGCCGGCGTCGTCGCCGCGATCCTGCCGTACAACTTCCCCAACCAGCTCGCCCTGGCCAAGCTCGCCCCCGCACTCGCCGCCGGCTGCACCGTCGTCCTCAAGGGCGCCCCGCAGACCCCGCTCACGACCCTCGCCCTCGGCGAACTGATCGCCGAGCACACCGACATCCCGCCCGGCGTCGTCAACGTCCTCAGCTCCTCCTCCCCGAAGGCCGGTGAGGTGCTCACCACCCACCGCGACGTCGACGCGGTCACCTTCACCGGCGCCACCGCCACGGGCCGGCGCATCATGGCCGCCGCGGCCGGATCGGTGAAGCGGGTCTTCCTCGAACTCGGCGGCAAGTCCGCCATGATCGTCCTGGACGACGCCGACCTCGCCAAGGCCGCCATGTTCGCCGCCTTCACCATCTGCTCCCACTCGGGCCAGGGCTGCGCCCTCACCTCCCGCCTCCTCGTGCCGCGCGCCCGGCACGACGAGATCGTGCAGATGGTCGCGGCCGGACTGGACCGCGTCCGGGTCGGCGACCCCACCGACCCGAAGGTGAACATGGGCCCGCTCATCAGCGAACAGCAACGCGACAAGGTCGACGGCATGGTCCGCCGTGCCGTCGACGACGGAGCCGTCCTGGTCCGCGGCGGCAAGCGCATCGACCCCGGCTTCTTCTACGCGCCGACCCTGCTGGCCGGCGTCGACCCGGCGAGCGAGATCGCCCAGGAAGAGGTCTTCGGCCCGGTCCTCGCCGTGATCCCCTACGACGACGAGGACGACGCCGTCCGGATCGCCAACGACTCCAGGTACGGGCTGTCCGGGGCCGTGCACAGCGCCGACGAGGACCGCGCGGTCCGGATCGCCCGGCGCATCCGCACCGGCACCTTCTCCATCAACGGCGGCAACTACTTCGCCCCCGACGTGCCCTTCGGCGGCTACAAGCAGTCCGGCATCGGCCGGGAGAGCGGCCGGTCCGGATTCGAGGAGTTCCTGGAGGAGAAGGCGTTCGCCCGCATCGTCGCACCGCGGGAGCGGGGATGAAGCCGCTGGAGGGGATCCGCGTCCTGGAGGTGGCGATGTACGGCTTCGTGCCCTCGGCCGGTGCCGTCCTCGCCGACTGGGGCGCCGACGTGGTCAAGGTCGAGCACGCCGTCACCGGCGACCCGCAGCGCGGACTGCGCCAGACCGGCAGCTTCAAGGTCGAGGGCGACCCCAACCCCAACGTCGCCCACGCCAACCGGGGCAAACGCTCCCTCGGCCTGGACATGGCCCACCCCGAGGGCCGTGAGGTCCTCCACGAACTGGTCCGGGACGCCGACGTCTTCCTCACCAGCTTCCTGCCCGCCTCCCGCGCCCGGCTCGGAATAGACGTCGACGACATCCGGGCCGTCAACCCGCGCATCGTCTACGCCCGCGGCAGCGCCCTCGGGCCCCGCGGCGCCGAGTCCGACCGGGGCGGTTACGACATGACCGCCTTCTGGGCGCGGGCCGGCACCGCCGCCAGCATCACCCCGCCCGGTACGGACGGCGTGATCACCGCGCCCGGACCGGCCTACGGCGACACCATCTCCGGCACCAACCTGGCCGGCGGCATCGCGGCGGCCCTGCTCCGCCGCGAACGCACCGGCGAGGCGTCCGTCGTCGACGTCTCCCTGCTCGGCAGCGGCCTGTGGGCCCTCGGCCACTCCATCGCCCTGTCCCTGCACCTGGACCGCGCCTGGGAGGGCGTCACCCCCAGCACCCACGCCTCGCCCGCCAACCCGCTGACCGGCCTCTACCGCACCGCCGACGGCCGGTACATCTCGTTCGTCATGCTTCAGCCCGCGAGGTTCTGGGCCAACGTGTGCCACTGCGTCGGCCGCCCCGACCTCGCCGACGACCCCCGGTTCGCCACCGCCGAGTCCCTCGCGGCGCACACCGGCGACGCGGTGGAGATCCTGCGCGAGGTGATCGCCGGCCGCCCGCTCGCCGAGTGGTCCGAGCGGTTCGCCGCGCTGGAGGGACCCTGGGCGCCCGTGCAGGACACGGTCCAGGCCGCCGCGGACGCCCAGGTCCGCGCCAACGGGTACATCGCACAGGCCGGTGACCTCGAACTGGTCGCCAGCCCCGTCCAGTTCGACGTCGAGGACACCACCCTCGGACCCGCTCCGGAATTCGCCGCGCAGACGGAGGAGATCCTCACCGAGCTCGGCTACGACTGGGACCGCATCCTCGCCCTCAAGGCGAGCGGCGCGGTCACCTGACCCGCATCTTCCGTCACCTCCCCCGGACGACGACGTCCGGGCTCGCCGAGGAGGCACCATGCGCAGGCTGATCACCGGCGGTGTCACCGCTCTCGCGGTGTTGCTGGCCGCGGGCTGCTCCACCCGGTCCGACGACGAGACCGACTCCGCGCGGCAGAACGGCCCGACCCCGCAGCGGACCCAGGCCGCATCGTCCGACTTCGGCACCCTGAAAGACGTGTGCGGCCCCGGCACCGCGGGGAAGTCCTCCGTCCAGGGCGTCACCGACGACGCGATCCGGGTCGGAGTCCTGACCGACGTCGGGTTCACCAAGAAGTCGGAGTTCGTCGACACGGCGAAGGTCTTCACCTCCTGGTGCAACGACGCCGGCGGCATCAACGGCCGCCATATCGAACCCGTCACCCGGGACGCGCGGTTCACGGAGGTCCGGCAGCGGACACTGGAAGCCTGCAAGGAGGACTTCGCGCTGGTCGGCGGCGGAGCCGCCCTGGACAGCCTGGGCGTCAAGGACCGGCTGACCTGCCTGCTGCCCAACTTCCCCGCGCAGTCCAGCCAGATCGGTGCCATCGGC
The DNA here is from genome assembly GCF_040628835.1 of Streptomyces sp. NPDC006134. Lineage (NCBI taxonomy): Bacteria > Bacillati > Actinomycetota > Actinomycetes > Kitasatosporales > Streptomycetaceae > Streptomyces > Streptomyces sp. NPDC006134. Next base: position 71,340 of record NZ_JBEXTV010000024.1, read on the forward strand.
TCCGACCTCCAGGTCATCGCCTCACAGCCGAGCGCGGGCTACTTCCAGTACCCGGGTTACTACACCTGGCTGATGAAGGAGAAGCACCCCGGCTCCGCGCGGAAGGTCGGCGTCATCGCCGGCGACTCCCCGGTGACCAAGGTCATGTCCGCCCAGTTCGAGGAAGCCGTGGCCGGCCTCGGCGGCAAGGTCTCCTACACCGACCTCTACCCGGCGTCCGGCGTCTCCGACTGGACACCGTACGCCCAGGCGATCAAGAAGGAGGGTGTCAAGGGACTGGTCTTCCTCGGCGACTTCGCCAGCCTCGCCAAACTGGAACAGGCCCTCACCAGCATCGACTACGCGCCCGACTGGATCGACGCCAACTCCAACGCCTACGGCCCCGCCTTCCCCAAGCTCGCGGGCACGGCCCTGGCCAAGCAGCACAACTACGCCGAACTGTTCGCCACCGCACCGCTGGAGAGCGCGGCCGACAACCCCGCGACCCGGCAGGCCCTCGACCTGTTCGAGAAGTACGCGCCCGGCAAGGAAGTCACCTACCCCGCTCTGCGCGCCTTCTCCGCCTGGCTGCTGTTCGCCACCGCCGCCCGGGACTGCTCCACGCTGACACGCGCCTGCGTGTACGAGAACGCCCGCAACAACACCGACTGGACGGCCGGCGGCCTCCAGGCACCGTTCGACCTGACCTCGAAGCAGCCGACCCGCTGCTTCACGGTGGTGGAGGCCACCGCCGACGGCTGGCGGCCCGCCGACTTCGAACCCGACCAGGGTGCCTTCCGCTGCGACGGCCCCCTCTACAAGTACGAGGCCGACTACGGAAAGCCGGCCACCCTCGCCTCCGTCGGCAAGTCCCTGTCCGACCTGACCTGACCTGACCTGACCGACCTGAACGTGAACGGGAGCTGAGTGACGTGAAGGTACGCGTCGACCCCGAGCGCTGCCAGGGGCACACCCTGTGCGCCATGCGCGCCCCCAAGGTGTTCGAACTGAGCGAGATCGACGGACACTCCTCGCCGGTCTCCGAAGAGGTGCCCGACGACCAGCAGGACCAGGTGGTGGAGGCCGTCCGGTCCTGCCCCGAGCGAGCCATCAGCGTCTTCTGAAGCGGGCGCGGCCGACACGAGGAGAACGCACACCATGACCGCATCCGACCCCCACGACGACGACACCCGCAGGCAGCCCCGCGTCCACTTCGACCGGCACGCCCCCGGGTACCGCGACCGGTTCGAGGAGCAGACCCGCGCCTTCCACGCCGGCTGCCCGCTCGCCTGGACCGACACCTACGGCGGGCACTGGGTCGCCGCCGGCAACCGCGAGCTGCTCGCCTTCGCCCGCGCCGGGCAGAAGCTGTCCAACGACCACGACGTGCACGGCGAACGCCGCGGCTACCAGGGCATCAGCATCCCGGCGCCGGAGCGCGGCAAGGGCTTCCGCGGCGGGTTCCTGGAGATGGACCCGCCCGAACAGCGCGCCTACCGCACTGCCCTCAACCCCTACCTCTCCCCGGCGGCCGTCGCCCGCTGGATCCCGTTCATCGACGAGGTGGCCCGGGCCTGCCTCGACGAGAAGATCGAGTCCGGGCGGATCGACTTCGTCGACGACCTCGCCAACATCGTCCCGGCCGTCTTCACCCTCGCCATGATGGGCGTGCCCCTGAAGAAGTGGCAGCTCTACAACGAGCCGGCCCACGCCGGCGTCTACACCCCGCCGGACTCCCCGGACATGCCCCGGGTGGTCGAGGCCCACATGGCGATGCTCAAGGACATCGCCACCACCCTCCACGAGGTCCGCGCCCACCCGCGCCCCGGCCTCGCCGACGCGCTCGCCCGCCTGGAGATCGACGGGAAGACCCCGTCCGACCTCGACCTGGTCGGGGCCATGGCCCTGCTCATCGGCGGCGGCTTCGACACCACCACCGCGCTCACCGCCCACGCCCTGGAGTGGCTCTCCCAGCACCCCGACCAGCGGACGCGGCTCAGCCGGGAGCGCGACACCCTGCTCGACACGGCCACCGAGGAGTTCCTGCGCTACTTCACCCCGGCACCCGGTGACGCGCGGACGGTCGCGGAGGACTGCGAGATCGCCGGGAAGGAGTTCAAGGAGGGCGAGCGGGTGTGGCTGTCGTGGGCGATGGCCAACCGTGACCCGGCCGTCTTCCCCGACCCGGACCGCGTCGACCTCGAGCGCGGCGGCAACCGGCACACCGCCTTCGGCCTCGGCATCCACCGCTGCATCGGCTCCAACGTGGCCCGTACGGTCTTCAAGCGGATGCTGATCCAGGTACTGGACCGCATCCCGGACTTCGCGTGCGACCCCGAGGGCACCGTCCACTACGAGACCATCGGCGTCATCCAGGGCATGCGCCACCTGCCCGCCACCTTCACGCCCGGGCGCCGGCTCGGCCCGGGCCTGGACGAGACGCTGGAGACCCTCCAGCGGGCGTGCGACGAGCAGGGGCTCGCCGAGCCGGTGACGGTGCGCAAGGCGGAGGCGAAGATCCGTTGACGGCGTCCGACCCGGGGACCGCCCGTCCGCTGCCGCAACCGGACCAGGAGAGCGCATTCTTCTGGGCCTCCGGCCGCGACGGGCGGCTCCGCCTCCGGTCCTGCACCGCCTGCTCGGCGCTGATCCACCCGCCGCAGCCGGTCTGCCGCCACTGCCGGGGCCGTGACACCAAGATCCGCGAGGTCTCCGGCCGCGCCCGGCTGATCGGCTTCACCGTCAACCACCGCTTCGCCGTCCCGGGCCTGCCCACGCCGTTCGTCGTCGCCCAGGTCGCGCTCGAAGAGGATCCCCGGGTCCGCCTCACCACCAACGTCGTCGGCCACCCGCCCGAGGACCTGCGCCTCGGCATGTTGATGGAGGTCGTCTTCGAGCAGGCCGGTGACGCCTGGCTGCCGCTCTTCCGTCCCGCCGCCGACCAGCCGGAGCCCACCCCGCTGCCACCCGACGACCCGGCTCCCGGACAGATACGGGCCCAGGTCCGCCGCGCCCCGGCGGCCCGCCGGTTCGAGGAGCGGGCCGTCATCAGCGGCGCCGGGGCCTCCCGCATCGGGCGCCGCCTCATGGTTCCGCCCCTGCACCTCACCGTGGAGGCGTGCGAGAAGGCCGTCGCCGACGCCGGCCTCACCCTCGACGACATCGACGGCCTGTCCACCTACCCCGGCGGCGGCGCGTACGGCGGCTTCGCCGAAGGCGGCGTCACCGCCCTGGAGTCGGCCCTCGGTCTCCGCCCCGTCTGGCACAACGGGGCCGGCGAGACCTTCGGCCCCGGCGGCTGTGTGATCGCCGCGATGCTCGCGGTCGCCGGCGGCCTCGCCCGGCACGTGCTGTGCTACCGCACGGTGTGGGAGGCCACGCACGCCGAACTCGTCCGCCAGGGAAGGATCCGGCTGCCCCGAGGGGGCGCCGCCGACGGCTGGTTCAAGCCCTTCGGCGCCGTCTCACCCGCGATCATGCTGGCGATGAACGCCCAGCGGCACATGCACCGCTACGGCACCACCCGCGAGACCCTCGGCTGGATCGCCCTCAATCAGCGTGCCGCCGCCGCCCGCCACCCGGACGCGATCTACCGCGACCCACTGACCATGGACGACTACCTCTCGGCACGCACCATCACCACTCCCTTCGGCCTCTACGACTGCGACGTCCCCTGCGACGCCGCGACCGCCGTCGTCGTCTCCGCCGCCGAGACGACACCGGACCTGCGCAAGCCCCCGGTCCGGATCGAGGCCGTCGGGACGCAGATCGTCGAACGCCCCGAGTGGGACCAGGCCACGCTCACCCACGAACCCCAGGTGCTCGGCCAGGCCGCCCACCTGTGGACCCGCACCGAGCTGCGTCCCGCCGATGTCGACGTGGCGCTGCTGTACGACGGATTCACCTTCAACTGCCTGTCCTGGATCGAAGCGCTCGGCTTCTGCGGCATCGGCGAGGCCCGCGACTTCCTCGACGGCGGCAAGAACATCGCCCCCGACGGCCTCCTCCCGCTCAACCCGCACGGCGGACAGCTCTCCCACGGCCGCACCCACGGCATGGGCCTGCTCCACGAGGCCGTGCTCCAGCTGCGCGGCGAGGCGGACGCCCGCCAGGTGGCGGGCGCGCGGACGGCCGTGGTCTCCAGCGGCGGGCTCACCCCCAGCGGCGTACTCCTGCTCAGGACGGACGGATGACCTCGACCGAACCCGAACTCACCACCGGCGTCCACCGGGAGGTGGTGGACGTCCACGGCCTCCCCGCCTCCGCGCTGGTCGCCGAGGCCGACCGCCCACGGGCCGTGATCGTGGCCGTGCACGGCGGCGCCACCACCTCCGCCTACTTCGACCACCCGGGCCACCCCAGGCTCTCGCTGCTGCGCACCGCCGCCGCGGCCGGATTCACCGTCGTCGCCCTCGACCGCCCCGGCTACGGCAGTTCGGCCGGGCACGAGGAACGCATGCGGACGCCCGAACAGCGCACCGACTTCGCGTTCGCCGCCGTCGACGCCTTCCTCCAAGGCCGGGACGGCGGCCTCGGCGTGTTCCTCTGGGCGCACTCCGCGGGCTGCGAGCTGACCGTGCGGATGGCCGGCGACCCGCGCGGCGCCGGCCTGCTCGGAGTGGAACTCGCCGGCATGGGACGGACCCACCACCCGCGGGTGCTCACCGCCATGGAGGAGTGGCGACGCGATCCCACCCGCACCCGGCCCAACCTGCGCGACGCCCTGTGGGACCCGCCGCACGCCTACCCGCCCGACGTGTACGGCGGACGCGGCATCGGTGCCACCTCGCCCTCGTACGAGGGTCGCAGGGAAGGCTGGGAGCAGGAGTTCGGCCGCCTCGCCGGGCGCGTGCGGGTGCCGGTCCACCTCACACTCGCCGAGTACGAGCAGGTGTGGGCCAACGGTCCGGAAGGTCTGGCCGACCTCGCGTCCCTGTTCACCGCGGCGCCGCGCCTGGTGCTGCACGAGCAGGCGGGCGCCGGGCACAACACCAGCGTCAGCCGCACCGCGCTCGCCTACCACCTGCACGTCCTGGCCTTCGTCGAGGAGTGCGCCCTCGGCGTGCCGGCACTGCCCTCGGAGCGGGGGCGGCGCGATGGGTGAGCCCGCGGACGCCGCCCTCCTCCTCGTCCGGGTCGTCGTGGGCGTGGTGATGGTGGCGCACGGCTGGAACCACTGGCGCGGCGGTGGCGGCATCGCCGGGACGGCGGGCTGGTTCGCCGGACTCGGCCTGCGCCGTCCCCGGCTGCAGGCGTGGCTGAGCGTGGTCACGGAGATCGGCGCGGGACTCCTGCTGGCCGCGGGTCTGTTCACGCCCTTGGCCTGCGCGGCCGTCCTGTCCGTGATGCTCGTCGCCGGGCTGCTCGCCCACCGCCCGCACGGCTTCTTCGTCTTCGAGGAAGGCTACGAGTACGTCCTCGTCCTGGGCGTCCTGGCGGTGGCGCTCGGGGCGTGGGGGCCGGGGGAGTACGCGGTCGACACGGCGGCGGACCTCGCGGTGACCGGATGGGCGGGTGCCGGCCTGGTGCTCGCGGTGGCAGTGGTGGCGACGGGCGGCTTGCTCGCCGCCTTCTGGCGGCCACGGGAGACGACGTGAGAGGACGACGCGACATGCGGGTCGGTTTCATCGGACTGGGCAGTCAGGGCGCGCCGATGGCACGGCGGATCGCCGAAGCGGGATACGAGACGACACTGTGGGCACGCCGCTCCGCCACGCTCGAACCCTTCGCGGACACCGCCGCGAAGACCGCGGGGTCACCGGCCGAACTGGCCGCCGCGAGCGACGTGGTGTGCCTGTGCGTCGTCGACGACGCCGACGTCGAGCAGCTCACCACCGGCACGGACGGCGTCCTCGCCGGGATGCGCAGGGGAGGGGTGCTCGTGGTGCACTCCACCGTCCACCCCGAGACCTGCCGCCGGCTGGAGGAACGCGCCCGCTTCCAGCGGGTGTCGGTCCTGGACGCGCCGGTCAGCGGTGGCGGACGGGCCGCGCAGCAGGGCACCCTGCTCGTCATGGTGGGCGGCGACCCCCAGGTCTTCGCCTTCTGCCGTCCTCTGTTCGCCACCTACGGCGATCCCGTCGTCCACCTCGGTCCCACCGGTGCCGGGCAGATCGCCAAGCTGCTCAACAACGTCCTCTTCACCGCACAGTTGGGGCTCGCCGCGGACGCTCTCGAACTGGGCGGCCGGCTGGGCCTGGACACCGCCGGGCTGGGCCGGATCCTGCCGCGCGGCAGCGCGGCGAGCTTCGCCCTGGAACGGGTCGTCGACGCGGGCGGGACGCTGCGGCGCATCGCCGGGCACGCGGGCGGGCTGCTGGCGAAGGACATACGGCTGTTCACGAGCATCGTCGAGAGCGCCGGCACCGAGGACGAGCGACGGCCCGGCCCGGTACGGCAGGCGGCCCGCTCGGCCTTGGACGCCATGGGGCGGTGACCGCCGAGGCGCCGGGACGTACCCTTCCCGGCTCTTCGCCCGGGACGCCCGGGTGCGTACTGTGTGCGAGCACGGTTCCAGCGGCGGAAGGGGGACGACGTGGGTTCTGCCCGGCGGGAGGACATCCTGGCGGCGGCCCTGGAGGTCTTCGCCGAGCGCGGTTTCAAGAACGCCTCGATCGACGCCGTGGCCGAGCGAGCCGGGCTGACCCGGCAGGGGGTACTGCACTACTTCCCCAGCAAGAAGCGGTTGCTGCTGGAGATGCTGGACTTCCGCGAGCAGCTGAACCGCGAGCACCTGGCGGACCATCCGGCCGGCGAGGACCTGCCCGCCGACTTCGCGGCGGCCGTCGCCTTCGAACAGGGACACCCCTCGTTCGCCACCGTGCACAGCGTGGTGATGGCCGAGGCGGTCACCGGTCAGGAACCCGCCCGCAGTTACGTGGCGGACCGCTGCCGGTCCCTGCAGGCCCACCTCGCCGCGCGCCTGGCCGAGCGCTACGGCGAACGGCTGCCCAGCGGCCTCAGCGCGTCGGCCGCCGCCACGGCTTTCCTCGCCCTGGTCGAAGGCGTCCACCAGCTGTGGCTCGTGGACCCGGGCCCGGACACCGACCGCTACCCGAGCATCGTCCGGGACGCGATGGCCGTCCTGGTGGGCGACACCGAACACGGCGACGGCAACGGGGGCGACTGCGCTCAGGACCCCGTGGTGAAGGGGTAGCTCCGGGAGGGTGTGCTGCGGGAGGCCCTGTCCCACGGCGGTGCCGCGAGCAACGCCTCGGCGGCGTCCGCCGCCCGGGGCGGGAGCGCCGGGCCGGCCGTGGGTGCCGGAGCCTTCCTCCGCAAGGACCTCGCGGTGGTCTTTGGCCTGGCGGGGGAACCGGGCCTGGCGCTCGGGCCGCTGGAGCACGCCGCGCGGAGCCTGGAGGACGTGCTGACCGAGGAGCGGTGACCGTTCGCGCGCCGGCGGATGACGGTCATGGACAATCGATGGAAACAGTATTCTCCATAAATGAGATCACTGTTATCTTCGGGTCGACCGGCCGCGCGGCGCCGCCCAGCGAGCAGACACGGAGATGCCGAGATGGACCATGTCCTCACCGCCCCGTTCACCACTCCCGGTCCCGCGGAGGGCGCCGCGTGACGGCCGCGCGGAACAGGGAGCCGCGACCCCCGGTGCTGTTGACGGCCCCGCGCCTGCTCGACATCGACAAGGGCGAACTGGTCGAGCCCGGCGGGCTGCTGATCACCGGCGAGCACATCGCCGAGGTGGGCCGGCCGGACCGCCTCCCCGAGGGCACCGTGGTGCGCGACCTCGGCGACGTCACCCTGATGCCGGGTCTGATGGACATGGAGGTCAACCTCTTCCTCGGCGGCCCCGATCACCGCAGCCCGCTGATCCCGGTCCAGGAGGACCCGGCCGTGCGCACCCTGCGGGCGGTGGCCAACGCCCGGCGGACGCTGCGACGCGGCTACACCACTGTGCGCAACCTCGGCCTGTTCGTGCAGACGGGCGGCGTCCTCCTCGACGTCGCGCTGAAGAAGGCCATCGACCTCGGATGGGTGGAAGGACCGCGCGTGGTGCCCGCCGGGCACGCGATCGCCCCGACCGGAGGCCATCTCGACCCGACGATGTTCCAGGCGTTCGCACCGGGCGTGCTGCCGCTCACCGTCGAGGAGGGCATCGCCAACGGGGTGGCGGAGGTGCGCAAGGCGGTCCGGTACCAGATCAAGTACGGCGCACAGGTGATCAAGGTGTGCGCGTCCAACGGGGTCATGTCGCACACCGGCCCCGCCGGCGCACAGCAGTACTCGGACGAGGAACTGCGCGCCATCGTCGACGAGGCGCACCGGGCGGGCGTGAAGGTCGCCGCGCACTGCATGGGCGACTCCGCCATCCGGGCCGCGGTCGAGGCCGGCATCGACTGCATCGAGCACGGCTTCCTGGCGAGCGACGCCACCCTGGACCTCATGGTGGAGCGCGGCACCTTCCTGGTCGCCACCACCTCACTGACCGAAGGGATGAACACCGAGCACGCCGACCCCGCCCTCAGGGCCAAGGCGGCCGACGTCTTCCCGCGCGCCCGCGCATCCACGTCCCGCGCGATCCGGCGCGGTGTCAAGGTCGCCCTCGGTACCGATGCTCCCGCCATTCCGCACGGCAAGGGAGCCATGGAGCTGCGCGCCCTGGTGGACCGGGGCATGCGGCCACTGCAGGCCCTGCGCGCCGCGACCACGGTCGCCGCCGACCTGATCGGGGCGGACGACCGGGGACGCCTGGCACCGGGCCTGCTCGCGGACGTCATCGCCGTGCCCGGTGATCCGCTCGCCGACGTCTCCGTCACCGAGCGGGTGTCGTTCGTCATGAAGGGCGGCCAGGTGCACCGCGACGACACGCCGCGGCCCTGAGCCCCACGACCACCCGGCCGGCCGAGCCGCGGGGAGCCGGGGGCCGCGCGCCGGCCGCGACCCCGCCCCACCAGCGGTGAGGGGAGTGCGGGACCACGCCGGCGTCCGCCCCGGTTCCCCGGCAGCACACCCGACCCGCGAAGAAGGAGTCACACGAGATGTACGACTACGTGATCGCGGGCGCCGGGTCGGCGGGCTGCGTGCTGGCCGAGCGGCTCTCCCGCGACCCCGGTGTCCGGGTGCTGCTCGTGGAGGCCGGCGGGCCCGACCGCCACCCCTACCTGCGGATCCCCAAGGGCGTCGGGAAGCTGTTCGGCGACCCGTCCTACTCCTGGCACTACCGCACCCGGCCCCTGCGCCCCGGCGGCAACCCGGACATGTGGGTGCGCGGCAAGGTGCTCGGCGGCTCCAGCTCCGTCAACGGCATGGTCTACAACCGGGGCACCCGCGCCGACTGGGACGGGCTGGAGGCGCTCGGCAACCCCGGCTGGGGCTGGGACGCGATCCTGCCCGCCTTCCGCGCCATGGAGCACAACGCCCTGGGCGCCTCGCCCACCCGGGGAACCGGCGGCCCCCTGCACGTCTCCACCGTCCGCGATCCGGACCCGCTGTGCGACGAACTCATCGCCACGGGCGAGGCCTGCGGACTGCGGCCGGTGCCCGACGTCAACGAGTACGACGGCGAGCGCATCGGATACGCGATGGCCACCATCAGGGCGGGCCGGCGGTTCAGCGCGGCACGCGCCTTCCTCCGCCCCGCCCGCTCCCGCCCCAATCTGGTCGTCGCCGTGAACACCACCGTCACCCAGGTGCTCCTCGACGGGGACAAGGCGACCGGGCTGCGCGTGCGCGGGGCGGACGGATCGAGCGAGGAGGTCCGGGCGCGGCGCGAAGTGATCCTCAGCCTCGGCAGTCTCGCCACGCCCAAGCTGCTGCAGCTCTCCGGGATCGGCCCCGCGGAGGTGTTGCGCGCCGCGGGCGTGGACGTACGCCTCGACCGCCCGCTGGTCGGGGCGCGGCTGCGCGAGCACCGCTGCCTGGCCCTGCGGTTCCGCCTCGACGCCCCGCTCGGCGCCAACCGGAAACTGGCCACACCGTTCGCCCAGGCCCGCACCGGCGCCGCCTACCTGCTGACCCGCAAGGGTCCGCTGGCCCGGCCCGCCTACGACGTGATGGCCTTCCTCAAGTCCCGCCCGGACGCCGAACGCCCGGACGCCGAGGTGCTGCTGGCGCCCTGGTCCCTGGGCGCGCTGACGCCGGGCAAGCCCGCGGCCGTGGAGCGGGAGCCGGGAGTGTCGGCGTGCGCGATGGTGCTGCGGCCCACCTCGGAGGGTGCGCTCGCCATCACCTCCGGCGAGCCCGACGCCGCTTTGGACATCGACCCCGGGTACTTCTCCACGGCGCACGACCGGAAGGTGGCCGGCGACCTGTTCCGGCGGCTGCGGGACTACTTCGGCACCGACCCCATCGCCTCCCGCATCCGGCACGAGACCTTCCCGGGCCCGGCCGTCTCGTCCGACTCCGAGGACGACGTCGTACGGTCGGCCCTCGACGGAGGCTACTGCGGTTTCCACGCCATCGGCACCTGCGCCATGGGCCCCGCGCCGGAGGACGTCACCGACCCCGAGCTGCGGGTGCGCGGCGTGGACAACCTGCGGGTGGTCGACGCGTCCGTCCTGCCGGTGATGGTCGCGGGCAACCTCAACGGTCCGGTGATGGCGATGGCCTGGCGGGCCGCGGAATCCCTCCTCGCGGCCAGGTGAGGACCGGCGGGGGCGTACGGACCCCCGCCGGCCGTCGTCGCCGTCTCAGACGTCCGAACTGAACGACGCCGACCTGTGCCAGGCATTCAGGAACGCCGCCATGGCGCCCAACTGCCGCAGCCCCTGCGCCGACAGGTCCTCGTAGACACGCAGGTCCACGGCGACCCCGGAGCGCGCGGCCCGGGTCGCGAAGGCCAGGGTGTCGTCCAGCAGAACCTCGGTGCCCGCCGCGTGGAGCTGCACCGGAGGCAGACCGTGCAGATTGCCGTGGAGCGGGCTGAGCAGCGGATGGTCGCGCGGTGTGGTCCCCGCGTAGGCCGCCGCCCGTGCGGGGAGCGTCTCGGCGTCCACCGTGCGGTCGGCGGCCGCGTTGAGGAGCAGGCTCGGCGCGTCCAGGGTGAAGTCCAGCAGCGGGGACGTCAGCACCGCGCAGGTGGGCAGCACGGCTCCCGCGTCCCGCAGGCGCAGCAGCAGGCCGGCCGCCAGCGCGCCGCCGAGCCGCTTGCCGGCCACCGCCACCGGTCCGCGGTCGTGGCAGTACTCCCAGGCGGCGTGCACGTCCTCCAGCGCCTGGGGGAAGTGCGGGCGGTACCGCGGGCACAGGACCGCCCGGCCGGTGAGCCGGGTCAGCTCCCGGGCGGTCGGCAGCGCGTCCTGCGGGGTGCCCGCCAGCCGGGGATCACCGTGCACGTACAGCACCGTCCGGCCGACGGTGCCGCCCTCCGGCTGGACCTCCGGCCCGAACGGACCATCGACCACGCGGACTTCACTTGCCACGGGACATCACCTTCTCCGCCGCTTCCCAGTGTTCCTCCGACACCCACAGCCGGGCGAAGGCCGCGGCGGCCTCCCGCGGCGAGCGGGTGCCCGTGGTCAGATGCTTGATCTCGCGTGCCTGGCGGGTGGCGAGGGAACGCGCCACCTCCCGCCAGCCCAGGTCGAACTCCGCCCGCGGCAGCACCAGGTCGACCAGCCCCGCACGCTCCGCCTCGACGCAGTCCAGCACGCGTCCGGTGCCCGCCAGCAACAGGGCCCGCCCCGGCCCCACCAGCCGGGCCAGGCGCTCGGCCCCGCCCCAGGCGGGCACGATCGCCAGCGTGGTCTGGTTGAAGCCGATACGGACGTCGTCCGCCGCGATCCGGATGTCCGCGGCGACCGCCACCTCCGCCCCGCCGCCGAGCGCGTGACCGTTGAGCGCGGCCACCACCGGTCCGGGAAAGGCGGAGATCCGGTCGCACAGCGCCCGCATCCGCAGCGCCATCCGCGACGCCTCCGCCTCCGTGCGCAGCCGGGACAGCTCCTTGAGATCGCCGCCGGACACGAAGGCCCGGTCGCCGGACCCCGTGATCACGAGCGCCGACGCCCCTTCCGCCGCGTCCAGCACCTTCTCCAGCTCGCCCATGGTGTTCAGGTCGAGGGCGTTGCGGGCCCGCGGCCGGTCGATCGTGACGACGGCCAGGCCGTCCTGAAGCTCCAGCTCAACCATGCGCGGCCTTCCGGACGTCGGGAGGGTCGGTTCAGTCCTCGTACACCACGGTCACCTCGGGGGAGGCGGGCTCGGCCTGACAGGTGAGCACCCACCCCTCGGCCACCTCGTCGGCGTCGAGGGCGTTGTTCACCCGCATCTTGGCCTCGCCCGTCGTCAGCCGTGCCATACACGTGGCACAGTCCCCGGACTCACAGGAGAACGGCGGGGTGAACCCCGCCCGGCGGGCGGTCTGCAGGAGGTTCTCGCCCGGCCGCTGCGGGACGGTGTTGCGCTGCCCGCGCAGGCTAACCGTGACGGTCGCGGCCGTCTCGCGCACGGGTGCGCCGGCCGGCGCCGGTGCGGCCGTCGGCGCGGGCGCGGGCGTGAAACGCTCGACGATGATCCGCTCGGGCCGCACCCCCGCCCCGGCCAGCGTCCGCTCCACCAGCTCCATGAACGGCGCCGGCCCGCACACGTAGAAGTCGGTCTCGTCGCACGGCTCACCGGCCACGGCACGGATCTCGTCCTGCGTGACCAGCCCGTCCCGGTCGTCGAGATGGTGCCGTACCTCGAACCGCCCGGCGTGCCGGACGGCGAGCGCGTCGAAGGCGGCGGTGAAGATGGCGGTCTGCCGGCTCTGATGGGCCGACAACAGCCGTACCGGCCGGGATGTGGTGGCCAGCGCGCTCTTGACCAGGGAGAACACCGGCGTGATGCCGCTGCCGCCCGCGAACGCGACGAGCGGCCGGCCGGCCGACTCCTCGCGCAGGCAGAAGGTGCCGGCGGGCCGGGTCACGAGCAGGGTGTCACCCGTCTTCAGGTCCTGGTGCATCCACGCGGAGACCAGCCCGCCGGGCACGCGCTTGACGGTCACGCACACCTCGTCGTCGGTGTCGGGAGAACTCGACATCGAGTAACTGCGCAGTACTCCGCAGGCCTGGAAGGTCAGGAACTGCCCCGCGCGGTAGGGGAAGGGCGCGTCGAGGGTGAAGGTGCGGACATCCGGCGCCTCGTCGGTGATCCGGGTGATCCGCACCGGATGGAAACCGTGGTCGCGTGCCATGTATGGAACTTACCTTCTCATCATGGGAGAGTGCAATTCTCGTAACGCTCATCTCGTCTGAGAGAGGTGTTTGAGGAATGCCGACGTTTCCCTCCGCCGCACTGCGGACCGTCCCGGCCGAACTGGCCGCCCGCTACGAGGAGTCGGGCTGGTGGACCGACGAGACGCTCGGAGACCTGCTGGAGCGCGGACTGTCCGGGGCGGGGGACGTGCCGTTCCGCGTGCACTCGGACGTCCGGCCGTGGGCCGGGACGTTCGCCGATGTGGAGCGGGTCGCCCGCCGCCTGGCCGCGGGGCTGCGCGAGCGCGGGGTCGGACCGGGCGACGTCGTGGTGATGCAGCTCCCCAACTGGATGGAGGCCGCGGCCGTGTTCTGGGCCTCGGCCTTCCTGGGTGCCGTGGCCGTCCCCGTGGTGCACTTCTACGGGCCGAAGGAGGTGGCGTACATCATCGGGGCCACCCGCCCCAAGGCGTTCTTCGCGGCGGAGCGCTTCGGCCGGCAGGAGTTCCGCCCCGACCTGTGCGAGCAGGTGCCGGTCGTCGGTGTGGTGGGCCGCGACTTCGGCGAACTGCTCGCCGACGAGCCGATGCGGGGCGTGATCCCGGTGAGTGCGGGCTCGCCCGCGCTGATCGCCTTCACCTCCGGCACCACCCGCGATCCGAAGGGCGTCGTCCACAGCCATCGGACCCTCGGCTACGAGACGCGCCAGCTCGCCGCGTCCTACCCGCCGGACCGCGGGAGGCAGTTCACCGTCGCTCCGGTCGGCCACTTCATCGGCATGGTGAACGCCTTCCTGATCCCCGTCCTCGACGGTTCCCCCGTCCACCTGGGGGACACCTGGAACCCCGCCCAGGCGCTCGCGCTGATGCGTGGCCAGGGGCTGACCGTCGGCGGCGGGGCGGCGTACTACATGACGAGCCTGCTGGACCACCCCGAGTGCACCCCGGAGCACATCGCCCGCCTGAAGTACGCGGGCCTGGGCGGCGCGGCCGTCCCGTCGACGGTGACGACCCGGCTGGAGTCCCTCGGCATCAGCGTCTTCCGTGCCTACGGCTCCACCGAGCATCCCTCCGTCACCTGCACGCCGTACGACGGCCCCGCCGCCAAACGGATGCACACCGACGGGCTTCCGCTGCCCGGCGTCGAGGTACGCCTCGCCGAGGACGGTGAGATTCTCACCCGCGGCCCGGACCTGTGCCTCGGCTACACCGATCCCGAACTGACGCGGGCCGCCTTCGACGCGGACGGCTGGTACCGCACCGGCGACATCGGCACCGTCGACGCCGACGGCTGGCTGACCGTCACCGACCGCAAGGCGGACGTCATCATCCGCGGCGGGGAGAACATCAGCGCCCTGGAGGTCGAGGAGATCCTGCTCGGGCTGCCCGGGGTGGCGGAGGCCGCGGTGGTCGGCGTACCGGATCCGCGGCTCGGCGAGCGCGCCGCCGCCGTCCTGCGCATGCGGGACGGATGGCAGGCCCCCGGCCTGGCCGAGCTGCGGCTGCATCTGGAACGGGCCGGCCTGGCGCGGCAGAAGTGGCCCGAGCGGATCCATGCCGTGGACGACTTCCCGCGCACTCCCAGCGGCAAGGTGAAGAAGTTCGCCCTCCGCAGCCGCATTGCCACTCCCGTGCGGTGAGAATAGGATTCTCTCAATAAGTGAAGGAGGATCTCATGCCGTCACGCGAACTCCCGTTTCCGCTCTTCGACGCGGACAACCACCTCTACGAGACCCAGGAGGCGCTGACCAAATACCTCCCGAAGGAGTACGACGGGGCCATCGAGTACGTGAACGTCCGCGGCCGTACCAAGATCGCGATACGCGGGCAGATCAGCGAGTACATCCCGAACCCCACCTTCGACGTGGTGGCCCGCCCCGGCGCCATGGAGGAGTACTTCAAGGTCGGCAACCCCGACGGCAAGACCCGCCGGGAGATCTTCGGCGAGCCGATGCGCTCGATCCCCGCCTTCCGCGAACCGGCCCCGCGTCTGGAGCTGATGGACGAACTCGGCGTCCAGCGCAGCCTGATGTTCCCGACGCTGGCGAGCCTCATCGAGGAGCGCATGAAGGACGACCCGGAGCTGATCCACGTCGTCATCCACTCCCTCAACCAGTGGCTGCACGAGACCTGGGGCTTCGCTTACAAGGACCGCATCTTCACCGTCCCCGTCATCACCCTCCCGATCGTCGGGAAGGCGATCGACGAGCTGAACTGGGTGGTGGAGCGCGGTGCGCGGGCCATCCTCGTGCGGCCCGCGCCCGTGCCCGGCTTCGGCGGCACCCGGTCCTTCGCGCTGCCGGAGTTCGACCCGTTCTGGAAGCGGGTCGTCGAGACCGGCGTCCTGGTCGCCCTGCACTCCTCCGACTCGGGCTACGCGAACTACGCCAACGACTGGGAGGGCAACCGGCGCGAGTTCCTGCCGTTCAAGCCCAACGCCTTCCGCCAGGTCCACGAGTGGCGCCCCATCGAGGACGCGGTCACCTCGCTGATCTGCCACGGGGCGCTCTCCCGCTTCCCCGAGCTGAAGATCGCGGTCATCGAGAACGGCGCCTCATGGGTGGAGCCGGTGCTCGGCCGGCTGGCCGACGTGCACAAGAAGATGCCGCACGAGTTCCAGGAGGACCCGGTCCAGGTCTTCAAGCGCAACATCCACATCAGCCCCTTCTGGGAAGAGGACATGGCACGGCTGGGCGACCTCATCGGCATCGAACGCGTCCTGTTCGGCTCCGACTACCCCCACCCCGAGGGCCTCGCCGATCCGGTCACCTACGTCGACCACCTCACCGGGCTCAGCGACCAGGACAAGGCCAAGGTGATGGGCGGCAACCTGGCCCGGCTGATCGACGCATGACACCGGCGACGGCGCGCTGGCGCAGCATCCCCGAACTGGTCCGGAGCGCGGCCGAGCGCTTCGGGGACGCCGAGGCCGTGGTCGACGGGGAGCTGCGCTGGACCTTCACCGAACTGGCCGACCGCGTCCGGCGCACCGCGGGGGCGTTCGCCGCGGCGGGCGTCGGACCGGGGGACCGGGTCGCGCTGTGGGCGCCCAACTCGGCCGAGTGGATCGTCGCGGCCTTCGGACTGCTCACCGCGGGCGGGGTGCTGGTCCCGGTGAACACCCGGTTCCTCGATCAGGAGGCCCACGACATCGTCGTACGCAGCCGTGCCAAGGCGCTGCTGGTCCACAACGGCTTCCTGGGCCGGGAGTTCGCCGGCCCGCCCGGCGTGCCGGTCATCGATCTGAAGAAGGACGGCTTCCTCGCCTCCGGGCCGCCGCTGGAGCGGGAGGTCGGCGAGGAGGACCTGGCCGACATCGTCTTCACCTCCGGGACGACGGGCCGCCCCAAGGGCGTGATGACCACCCACGGGCAGACCCTCAGGCTGTACGCGGAGTGGTGCGACCTCGCACAGCTCCGGCAGGGCGACCGGTACCTGATGGTCAATCCCTTCTTCCACATCTTCGGCTACAAGGCCGGCCTGATCGCCTCCCTGATCCGGGGCGCCACCGCGCTCCCGCTCGCCGTCTTCGACATCGACCGCGTCCTGGAGCTGGTGGAGAAGGAACGGGTGACCGTCCTGCCCGGCCCGCCGACCCTCTACCACTCCCTGCTGGAGGCGGACGGCGAACGGGACCTGTCCTCGCTGCGCGTGGCGGTGACCGGGGCCGCCGACATCCCCGTGGAGCTGGTGCGTCGGATCACCACGGAACTGCCCTTCACCCACCTGATGACCGGGTACGGCCTCACCGAGGCCGGCACCGTCACCGCCTCCCGGCCCGGCGACCCCTACGAGGCCGTGGCGACGACCGTGGGCAGACCCTGCCAGGGCTTCGAGGTGCGCATCGCCGACGACCAGGAGGTACTGGTGCGCGGCTACTCCGTGATGCGCGGCTACCTCGACGACCCCGGGGCCACCGCCGAGGCCGTCGACGCGGACGGCTGGCTGCACACCGGCGACCTGGGGCAACTGGACGCGCAGGGCCGGCTCAGGATCGTCGGCCGCAAGAAGGACATGTTCATCGTCGGCGGCTTCAACGCCTACCCGGCCGAGATCGAGGGTTTCCTGCTCCAGCATCCCGCCGTCGCCCAGGTCGCCGTCGTCGGCGTGCCCGACGCCCGCATGGGGCAGGTCGGCAAGGCGTTCGTGGTGCGGCGCGGAGAGGTGACGGAGGGCGAGCTGATCGCGTGGGCCAAGGAACGCATGGCCGGCTTCAAGGTGCCCCGTCACGTCGAGTTCCGTACCTCGCTGCCGCTGACGGCCACCGGCAAGGTGCTGAAGGACCAACTGCGCTGACCTCGGGACATCCCGGGCCCGCCACACCTCACACAAGGACGACGCCCCGTCATGACCGACGACGCCCGCACCGCCTCCGGCATCCCCCTGAAGCCGCTCTACGGACCTGAGGACCGGCCCACCGACCCTCCGCCCCCGGGAGTCTTCCCCTTCACCCGCGGCAACTACCCCACGGGCTACCGGGGCCGGACCTGGACGCTGCGCCAGTACTCCGGCTTCGGCACCGCCGAGGAGTCCAACCGCCGCTACTGCTACCTCCTGGACCAGGGAGGCACCGGCCTGTCGGTCGCGCTCGACCTGCCCACGCAGTGCGGGTACGACTCCGACGACCCGGAGTACACCGACGAGGTCGGACGGGTCGGCGTCGCCCTCGACACCCTCGCCGACGCCGAGATCCTCTTCGACTCCATCCCGCTGGATCGCATCAGCACCAGCTTCACCGTCAACGGCACCGCCGCCGTCCTGCTCGCCTTCTACGTCGCCGCCGCCGAGAGACGCGGCATCCCGCGCGCGAAACTGACCGGCACCATCCAGAACGACGTCCTCAAGGAGTACGCCTCCCGCGGCACCTGGATCTGGCCGCCCGAACCGTCCCTGCGCCTGATCGCGGACACCATCGAGTTCTGTGCCGACGAGGTGCCCCGCTTCAACGCGATCTCGGTCGCCGGGGCGCACTTCCGGGACGCGGGCGCCAACGCCGCGCAGGAGATGGCCTTCACCCTCGCCGACGGCGTGACGTACTGCGAGACGGTCCTCGCCCGCGGACGCATGAGCATCGACCGGTTCGCCCCGCAGATCTCCTTCTTCTTCTACACGCACGGCGACTTCTTCGAGGAGGTCGCCAAGTACCGGGCCGGGCGCCGGCGCTGGGCCACGATCGTGCGGGAGCGGTTCGGCGCCAGGACCGACAAGGCCTGCATGTTCCGCTTCGGCTGTGTGGCCGGCGGAGCCTCGCTGTACGCGCCCCAGGCCCGCAACAACACCGTCCGTGTCGCCTACGAGGCGCTCGCCTCCGTCCTCGGCGGCACGCAGTCGATGTTCACCGCCGCCTGGGACGAGCCGTTCGCCCTGCCCAGCGAGGAGTCGGCCACCCTTGCCCTGCGCACCCAGCAGATCCTCGCCCACGAGACGGGCGTCACCCGGGTCGCCGACCCGCTGGGCGGCTCGTACTTCGTGGAAGCGCTCACCGACGCCACCGAGGCACGCATCGAGGAGATCATGGCCGACCTCGAGGCGCACGGTGGCATGGTGCGCTGCATCGAGGACGGCTATCTGCAGTCCCTCATCGCCGACGAGGCGTGGCGGCTGCACCAGGAGGTCGGCTCGGGGGAGCGGCCGGTGGTCGGCGTCAACCGCTTCACCACCGAGGAACCCCCGCCCGACCTCGCCACCTACGAACTCGACGCCGAGGGACGGGAACGGCAGCTGAAACGGCTCGCGCGCGTCAAGGCCGAGCGCGGCGCCGGCGACGTCCGCGCCCGGCTCGCCGAACTCCAGCGCGCCGCCGAAGGAGACACCAACCTGATGGAACCGTTGATCGCCTGTGCCCACGCCTACTGCACGGTGGGCGAGACGGCCGGCGCCCTGCGCGAGGTGTGGGGCGAGTTCCGGCAGCCGGTGGTGTTCTGATGGCCCCGCCGGTACGGGTGCTCGTCGCCAAGCCCGGCCTCGACGGCCACGACCGCGGGGCGAAACTCGTCGCCCGGGGGCTGCGGGACGCCGGCTTCGAGGTCGTGTTCACGGGCATCCGCCGCCGCGTCGACGACATCGTCGTCACCGCCGTGCAGGAGGACGTCGCCCTGGTGGGTCTGTCCATCCTGTCCGGTGCCCATCTCTCGCTGACCCGCCGCACGGTGGAGGCGCTGCGGGCGGCCGGCGCGGGCGACATCCCCGTCGTGGTCGGCGGCACCATCCCCGCCGGGGACGTGGACCGGCTGTTCGAGGCCGGGGCCGCCGCGGTGTTCCCCACGGGCACGGCACTGGACGCCATCGTGACCGACATCCGCACCCTGACCAGTGGGCCTGAGACCCTCACCCGCACGGAGGAATGACATGCGCGTCGGAGTGATGAGCGGCCCCGAACGGGGCGACGCCGCCCACAAGGCGGACCGCATGGTCGACGACGCCCGCTGGGCGGAGGAGGCCGGGCTCGACACCGTGTGGGTGCCGCAGGTGCCCACCGACTTCGACGCGCTGACGGCCGTGACCCTGATGGGCCGGGCCACCTCGCGTGTCGAACTGGGCACGGCGGTGGTCCCGGTGCACGCCCAGCACCCCGTCGCCCTGGCCCGCCAGGCGCTGTCCGCGCACGCGGCGGCCGGCGGACGCCTCGCCCTGGGCGTCGGCGCCTCCCACCACTGGATCGTGCGCGACATGCTCGGCATCCCGTACGAGAAGCCGGCCGCGTACACCCGCGCCTACCTGGAGGTGCTGAACGCGGCGGTGAGCGGGTCGGGTGCGGTCGACGTCGAGAACGACGTCTTCCGCGTCCACAACCCGCTCACCCTCGGCCCCGTCTCCCCGCTGCCGGTGCTGCTGGCGGCGCTCGGCCCGGTGATGCTGCGCATCGCGGGGGCGCTGACCGACGGGACCGTGCTGTGGCTGGCGGACGAGCGGGCGGTGGCCGACCACGTCGTCCCGACGATCACCAAGGCCGCGCAGGAGGCGGGGCGGGCGGCTCCGCGCGTCGTCGCCGGCGTCCCGGTGTGCCTGTGCGCGCCGCGTGAGGCGGACGCGGCCAGGGAACGCGCCAACCGCATCCTCGGCGAGGCCGAGGTGTCGCCGAACTACCAGCGCCTGCTGGAGCACGGTGACGCCCGCGACGTCGGCGACCTGTGCGCAGCCGGCGACGAGGCGGCGATCCGGGCCCGGTTCAAGCGGTTCGCCGACGCGGGCGTGACCGACCTCTCCGTGCGCCTGCTGCCACTGGGCAGCGGGCGGGAGGAACTGGTCGCCTCCAAGCTCCGCACCCGCGACGCGGTGGCGGCGATCGCCGCGGACTTCCGGTGAGCGAGCCGGGCCCGCTGTCCGGGCTGCGCGTCCTGGAGGTCGGGCACATCCTCGCCGGTCCCTACGCCACGATGCTGCTGGCCGACCTCGGAGCGCTGGTCACCAAGATCGAGCCGCCCGGCGGCGACCTGTCCCGCCAGGTCTCGGACGCCTATTTCGCCAGCCTCAACCGGGGCAAACGCTCCGTCCGCCTGGACCTGGCCACGCCCGAGGGACAGGCGCGGCTGCACGAACTCGTCCGGGGCGCCGACGCGCTCCTGGTCAATCTCAAGCCCTCGGCCGTCCACCGCTACGGCCTGACCTACGAGGCGCTGAAACCCTGGAACGAACGGCTGGTGTGCGTCGCCCTCACCGGCTGGGGCATGGACGCGGGCGACGCACCCGCCTTCGACTACGTCGTCCAGGCCGCCACCGGCATCGCCGCCCTCACCGGCGATCCCTCCGGACCGCCCCAGCTGCCCGGCTACTCCTCCGCCGACAACTCGGCCGGCCTCGCCGCCGCCCTCGGACTGCTGGCGCAGGTCGTCTCCGGACGGGGCGGGCAGGTCGACGTCTCCCTGCGGGACGTGATGCTCTCCCAGCTCAACTACCACGCGGCGGCCTGGCTGAACGACGGCACACCCCCGCGCCGCCTCGGCGGGGCCCACGCCTACTACGTCCCCGCGCAGCTCTTCCCGACGGCCGAGGGCCACCTGGCGCTGTTCATCACGCACGACACGTTCTGGCGCGCGTTCGCCACCGAGGCCGGCATCGAGGGCTACGCCACCATGGCGGAGCGCGCCGCCCACCGCACCGAGGTCGTCGCGGCCGTGACCAAGGCCCTGGCCGCCGACACGGCCGCGGGCTGGGAAGCCCGGCTCCGCCCGCTGCACGTCCCCGCGGCCGCCGTCCGCACCCTGCCCGAGGCCCTCGCCGAGGCGCCCGAGGCGGTGGTCGAGGCGGGCGGCCACCGGCTGGTCGGCAGCCCGTTCCGCATCGGCGGCCACACACCTGAGTACGGGGCGCCGCCGCGCCTCGGCGAACACGGCGACTACGGCTGACCTACTTGGGAGGGAACCGCAACCCGCCGTCCAGTCGCACCACTTCGCCGTTCAGGTAGTCGTTCTCGCACAGATGCTGGACCAGCGCCGCGTACTCCTCGGGGCGCCCCATCCGCCGCGGGTGGGGGACCTGAGGGCCCCAGTACGCCTCCAGCCGGTCCCCGCTCCTGCCGTACGCGGGCGTGAGGACGGTCCCCGGGGCGACGGTGACCACGCGGATGCCGAGCGGTGACAGGTCGCGGGCGGCGACCAGGGTCATCGCCGACACACCGCCCTTCGCCGCAGCGTACGGGAGCTGGCCGACCTGCCCCTCGTACGCCGCGATGGACGACGTGGTGACGATGACCCCGCGCCCCCCGTCCCCGTCGTGGGGTGCAGTGCGCCCGATGGCAGCGGCGGCCAGCCGCAACACGTTGAACACTCCGGTCAGATAGACGTCGACGGTCGTGCGGAAGCCGTCCAGCCCCAGGGGGGAGCCGTCCTTGCCGATGAGCCGCCCGCCGCTGGCGGGCCCCCCGTGGCAGTCCACCGCGATCCGGAACGTGCCCACCCGTTCGGCCGCGTCGACCGCGGCCCGGACGGAGTCCTCGTCGGTGGCGTCGGTCCGGACGTAGCGCACCCCGAGCTCCGACTCCAGGGCCTTGCCCTTGTCGTCGGCGAGGTCGGCGACCACCACGCCGGCGCCCGCCGCACGCAGGCGCCGCACCGTGGCCTCGCCCAGCCCGCCCGCTCCGCCCACCACCAGGGCCGCACAACCGTCGATGCGCATTGCATTCCCCTCCCTTGCGAGTGTGGATCTGAGTGTAGGAGAATGCCATTCTCATGAACATAGCCGTGATTCTGGAAATGGCCGCCTCGCGAGAAGACCGGCCGGCCGTCACCGAAGGCGACCGCACGCTTTCAGCCGCCGATCTCCAGCGCCTCGCGCACCATGCGGCGGGCCGCTTCCGCGGCCGCTCCGCCGTCCTCTACCTGGGGCCGAACCATCTGGCCTACCCGGTCGCCCTGTTCGGTGCCGCGCTGGCCGGGGTTCCCTTCGTCCCCCTCAACTACCGCCTCGGCGAGGAGCAGCTGGGCGCGCTGATCGACCGGCATCCCGGAGCCGAGGTGCTGAACCCGGCCGACCTCGAAGCGCTGCTCGCCGCTCCTGGGCGGGCCGAGTGGCTGCCCGCGCCGCAGGACCAGGAAGCCGTCGCGGTCGTTCTCTACACCAGCGGCACCACCGCCGCCCCCAAGGCGGCCTTGCTCCGCCACCGCCATCTGCTGGCCTACGTCTTCAACACCCAGGACTTCGGTTCGGCGGAGCCGAGTGACGCCAGCCTGGTGGCGCTCCCGCCGTACCACGTCGCCGGGCTGATGAACCTGCTCACGAACCTGTATTCCGGCCGCCGCGTCGTCTACCAGGCTGTCTTCCAGCCGGCCGACTGGCTGGCGACGGTGCGGCGCGAGGGCGTCAGCCACGCCATGGTCGTACCGACCATGCTGGCGCGCCTGACCGCCGAGCTGGGGGACGCGAAGGCGGACGTCCCCACCTTGCGGAACCTCGCCTACGGCGGCGCGCGCTGCCCCCGCCCGGTGGTGGAGCGCGCCCTGCGGCAGTTCCCGGACACCGGCTTCGTCAACGCCTACGGTCTGACGGAGACCGCCTCCTCCGTCTGCGTGCTGGGCCCCGACGACCACCGGTGGGCGGTCTCCTCCGACGAACCCGCGGTGCGTGCCCGACTGGGTTCGGTGGGGCGCCCGCTGCCGGGTGTCGAGGTCGAGATCCGCGGCGCGGACGGCACACCGCTGGGACCCGGAGAGACCGGGCTCGTCTTCGTGCGCGGCGCCCAGATCTCCGGCGAGTACGAAGGCGGAGGCGACTCCGGCGGCGGGGAAGGGTGGTTCGCCACCCGCGACCGCGGACGGCTGGACGCGGACGGCTACCTGTTCCTCGAGGGCCGCGCGGACGACACCATCATCCGGGGCGGTGAGAACATCGCGCCCGCCGAGATCGAGGACGTCCTCCTCCAGCACCCGGACGTCGAGGAGGCCGCCGTGCTCGGCCTGCCCGACCCGGAGTGGGGCCAGCGGCTGGTCGCGGTGCTCGTCGGCACCGGGGACCCGGAGGAGATCCGCTCCTTCGCCAAACGCCGTCTGCGCTCGTCCAAGACCCCCGACACCGTCGTCTTCCGCTCCGAACTGCCCCGCACCGCCACCGGCAAGCTGCTGCGCCGCACCCTGGTCGCCGAGCTCGCCGACCCCACCGGACCGGAGGAGTCCGCGCATGCCTGAAGCCGTCCTCGTCGCCGCCCTGCGCACCCCCATCGGCACCGCCTTCAAAGGGAGCCTGCGCGACACCACCGCCCACCAACTGGCCGACCGCATCGTCAAGGCCACCACCGAGGGTCTCGACCCCGCTCTGGTGGACGACGTGGTGCTCGCCGAGTCCCACTACGGCGGCGGAGTCGTCGCCCGCCACGCGGCGCTGACCGCCGGACTGCCCCGGGTACCGGGCCTGGCCCTCAACCGGCACTGCGCGGCCGGCCTGTCGGCGGTGCAGACCGCCGCCGCCTCCGTACGGGCCGGCATGGACCGGCTGGTGCTCGCCGGCGGGGTCAACTCCGCCTCGACCGCGCCCAGGCTCTCCTTCCGGGGCGTCGAGGGCCCGTGGGTGCCGCCGTCCCATCCGGACCGTGCCGACGCGCCCAATCTCGACATGTCGATCACGGTGGGCTGGAACACCGCGGTCCGGGCCGGGATCACCCGCGAGGAGATGGACGCCTGGGCGCTGCGCTCCCACCGCAACGCCGTCCGGGCGCTCGACGAAGGGCGCTTCAAGGACGAGACGGTGCCCGTCGACACCCCTTACGGTCCCTTCGAGGCCGACGAGCACCCGCGCCGCGACACGAGCGCGGAGCGCCTGGCCGCGCTCAAGCCGCTCCACCCGGAGATCGAGGGATTCTCCATCACCGCCGGCAACGCCTGCGGAGCCAACGACGCGGCGGCCGCCGTGGCCGTGGCGGACGAGGGCCTGGGGCTGCCCGCCCTGGCCGTCGTCCGGTCCTGGGCGTCGGTCGCCGTCGACCCCGCCGAGACCGGCCTGACCCCCGTCCTGGCCATCCCGAAGGCGCTGCGCCGGGCCGGCCTCACCGTGTCCGACGTGGACCTCTTCGAGATCAACGAGGCCTTCGCGTCGGTGGCCGTGGCCGCCGTTCACCGGCTGGACCTCGATGCGGACACGGTCAATGTCAACGGCAGCGGCTGCTCCCTCGGCCACCCGGTCGCGGCGACCGGCACCCGGATGATCGTCACCCTGGTGCACGAGCTGCGCCGCCGGGGCGGGGGAGTGGGCGTGGCCGCCATGTGCGCCGGCGGCGGAATGGGCTCCGCACTCGTGCTGGAGGTGCCCGCGCCCTGACCCGTGCCTTCAGGTGCCCGGTCCCCCTGTGGGCCGGGCACCTCGGCGTGTTCAGACGAACCGCAGCAACGCCTCCTGCGCGAAGGACGCGACCAGCGCCCCCTCCTCGGTCAGCACGTCCCCGCGTCCGAAGCACCGTCCGTGCGCGGCCAGCGGACTGTGCTGGCGCACCAGCAGCCACCGCCCGGTGCCGAACGGCCGGTGGAACCAGACGGTGTGCGCGGTGACGGCCGAGGTGAACGCCCGGCCGGCGTCCGCCTGGGCCACCCCGGCCACCGGCCGCAGCGCGGTACCGATCGGCGTGAGCTCGGTGGCGTACGACAGCAGGGCGGGCGCCGCGGTCCGAGGTGCCTCGGGTACGCGGGTCCACAGCTCGTGCGAGGGCGGCTGCGACCGCGCGGTGTCCAGTTCGGTTCCGGCCCGTGATTCCCACGGCAGCAGATCGAGTTCCACCCGGCGTTCGGGGCCGGGGAGGGCGCTGGGCGGGTCGACCGTCTGACGCTCCGGTCCCTCCTCCCACACGTGGAGGCTCGCGTTCGCCACCGCGATCACCCCGTGCTGCTGCCGCGCCACGAGCCGCACGGTCGCGAACGTGCGGCCCTGCTGCACCACGTCGGTCTCGTAGCGCACGGGTTCACCGGCGCGGCCCTCCCGCGGGAACTGGGCGTGCAGGGACTTGAGTTCCTTGCCGGTCACGGACCGGGAGGCCGCGCGGGCGAACTGGGCCAGCAGCTGCCCGCCGAACAGCCGGCGGTACTCCAGCCGCTGTGAGCGCCCCTCGAAAGTGTGCTCGTCCACCGTCGTCAGGTCGAGGCAGCCGAGCAGGTCGTGCCAGAGATCGGTGGTCACGTGGTCTCCCTCACAGGTCGACGAGGCGCGGCGCCCGGCCCTCGCGCAGGAGCAGCGCGCCCGCCTCGCGCGTCAGGTCGCGGGCGGAGCCGAGCAGTCCGTCGAGGACGAGGGCGCGTTCGACGTGCCGGTGCAGCTCGTGCTCGGCGGTGAAGCCGATGCCGCCGAGCGCCTGCTGACAGTGGCGGGCGGCGGTGAGGGCGGCCCGGCCCGCGGCGGCCTTGGCGAGAAGGGCGCCGGTGTCGTCCTCGGCGGCCGTCAGAGCGGCCTCGGCGCCCTCCAGGGCGACGTACGTCTCGGCCAGGCGGTGCCGCAGAGCCTGGAAGGAGGCGAGCGGACGGCCGAACTGGTGCCGGTCCAGGACGTGCCGCCGGGCCAGCCCGAGCATGGCCCGTCCGGTGCCCAGCAGCCACCAGCCGAGTGCCCGCCGTCCCCAGGCCAGGGGCACGGAGCCGCCGGCCGCCACGCGCCGGAGCGGCAGGGCGGGATCCAGCGGGCGCTCGTCCGCGCCGCCGTCCCGGACCCACTCCACCCAGATGCCCCCTGTGTAGGGCAGGGGCAGCGTCCGTCCCACCGGGCCTTCGGCCTCCTGGAGCACGACGTCGTTGAGGACGGACGCGTGCGCTCCCGTCTCCCCGAGCAGCCGGAACACCAGCGGGACCGCCGCAGCGGGCTCCTCGGCCAGCATCTCGGGCCAGCCGAGAGAGGCGAGCGAGGTGTCCAGGGCGGCGCCCGAGGCGCCCGCCATCGTCTTGCGCAGGGTCTGCTCCAGCAGATCGCGCTCGTCGGCGTCCACGGTTCCTCACTCCTTTCCGAGGTCCAGCAGGCGGCGGGCGACGATGTTGCGCTGGATCTCCGCGGTGCCGCCGTAGATGGTCGCCGCACGCGAGTAGAGGTACTCGGTGCGCCACGTCCCCTGGTCCGTCAGCTCGACGGTCCCGGGCAGCAGGTCGCGCGCGGTGTCGTAGAGGCGCTGTTCCGCGGTGGCGAGAAGTATCTTGTCCACGGACGTCTCCGGTCCCAGCCGGCCGTTCCCGGCCAGCGCCCGCTGGGTGAGCGCCGAGCGGCAGCGCGCGGTGTGCAGATCGAGCCAGACGGCGCCGAGGGCGTCGGCGTCCTGCTCGCAGCCGTCGGCCAGCAGCCGGTCGAGACGGCTGTGCAGATGGGCGATCCGGTGCCAGAAGCAGGTGGACCGCTCGTGCGGCAGCAGCTCCATGGCCAGCCGCCACCCGTCACCCGGCGCGCCCAGCAGACGGTCGCCCGGGACGCGGACGTCGTCGAGGAAGACCTCGGCGAACTCGTCGACGCCGTGCATCGTGCGCAGGGGGCGTACGGTGATGCCCGGGGTGTCCATGTCGACGAAGAAGGCGCTGATCCCGTCGTGTCCCGGCCCGCCGGTGCGGGCCAGCAGCACACAGCGGGCCGCGTACTGGGCGAGACTGGTCCACACCTTCTGGCCCGAGACCACCCAGTCCCGCCCGTCACGCACCGCCCGCGTCGACAGCGAGGCCAGGTCGCTTCCCGAACCCGGCTCGGAGAAGCCCTGGCACCAGTGTTCCCGGCCGCTCAGCAGCCGGGGCACCATCTCGGCGGCCAGTGCCGCCGGCGCGTAGCCGAGCAGCGTGGGCACGAGTACCTCGACCATCGACCAGATGCCGGGTTCGGCCAGATCGCGCGAGGCGATCTCCTCGCCCAGCACGGCACGCAGGACACCGGGTCCGCCCACGCCGCCGACCTCGCGGGGCCAGCCGTACCGCATCCAGCCCGCCTCCCACAGCGCCCGGCGCACCCGGGAGAGCTGGGCCACCTGGGCGTCGAGGCCGTGGTCGTCACCGGGGCTCAGATCATGGCCGTCGAGCCACTCCCTCACCTCCCGCCTGAAGTCGGCGACGTTCATGAGCGGGCGCGCTCGAACGCGTGCGGACGGCCGGAATCGTGGTCGCCGTTGCGCCGGATGAAGGTCATGGCGCGGGTGCGCAGCCGCCATCCCCGCGCGGTCCGTACGTAGGTGTCGTTGTAGTAGCCGATGCGCATCGCGTGCTGGGAGTGCTCGACGAAGCACAGCGGCTGGGTGCCGGTGGCGCTGTCACCGTCCAGTGCGATCTCGGGCGTGCCCACGAGGAACAGGCCCTTGGGCGCCGCGGCGATCAGCGCGGGGAACTCGTCCAGCGGATACGTGTCGCCGAACGCGCTGTAGCTGCCGTCCGGGGTGAACACGCCGAGCACCCTGTCCAGGTCCCCGCGGGTCATGGCGACCGCGTAGCGGGCGAGGAGTTGTTCGATCTCCACCAGGTCGTCGGTAGGGCTCACGGGACCGCCTCTCTCGTGGTTCGCTCCGGATGAGAATGTGATTCTCGCGGAGCAGTATCCTGTACGGATGGTTGCTTCTCCAATAGGGAGAAGCTAGTTTCCAGGCATGGATCAGTTCCTGGCCTTCACGGTGGTGGGCCTGAGCACCGCCGCGATCTACGCCGTGATCGGCAGCGGCCTGGTACTCACCCACACCACGGCGGGCGTCTTCAACTTCGCCCACGGCGCGGCCGGCATGCTGGCCGCCTTCTCCTACTGGCAGCTCGCCGTCGGCTGGGGGTGGCCGGTCCCGCTCGCCCTCGCCGCCGTGCTGCTCGTCCTCGCACCCGCCTTCGGCCTGGTCGTGGAGCGGGTGCTGATGCGCCCGGTCCAGGCCCTCGGCGAGGCCGAGCGTCTCGTGATGACGGTGGCCCTGCTCACCGGATGCATTGCGCTGGCCCGCTGGGTCTGGGACCCCGACACCGCCCGCCCGCTGACCCCGTTCCTCGCCGACCGGCCGGCGATCCGCCTCGGCCCCGCCACCATGACCTGGCACCAGGCCGTCACCGTGGCCGTCGCGGTCGCCGTGGCCGCGGCCCTGTGGTTCCTGCTGCACCGCACCCGGGCCGGCACCGAGATGCGCGCCTCGGTCGACGACCGAGCCCTCGCCGGGCTGACCGGCGCCGACCCGCTGCGGGCCGGCCGCCTCGCCTGGATCCTCGGCATCCAGCTCGCCGCCGTCGGCGGCGTCCTCATCGCACCCACCGTCGCCCTCGACGCCCAGCAGCTCTCCCTGCTCATCGTCAGCGCCTACACCGCCGCCGTCTTCGGCAGACTGCGCAGCCTGCCGCTCACCTTCCTCGGCGCGGTGGTCGTCGGCCTGCTGGAGGCGTACCTCGCCGGGTACCTGCCGCGGAACGACTACCTGCCGGGCCTGCGCCTGGCCGCCCCGGCGCTGCTGCTCCTCCTGGCGCTCCTCGCCTTCCCGCACCGCCGGCTGCGCGGACGCGACCGGCGGCTGGTCCGCGTACCCCTGCCCACGGCACGCGGCAGCCTCGTCTTCGCCGGGAGCATCCTGCTCCTCGCACTGGTGCTGGTCACCGTCCTGACCGAGGACGGGGTCGTCTCCTACGGCACGGTCTTCTCCCTCGGTGTCATCGCCCTGTCCTTCGTGCCGCTGGCCGGCTTCACCGGGCAGGTCTCGCTGTGCCAGCTGTCCATCGCGGGGATCGGCGCGGTGGCCTGGGGCCACCTGGGGGCACACGGCGAGCTGTGGGCGCTGCCCGTCGCCGTACTGACAGCGGCGGTGGCGGGCGCCGTCGTCGCCCTGCCCGCGCTGCGCCTGTCCGGCGTGTACCTGGCGCTCGGCACCGCCGCCTTCGCCGTGATCCTGGACCGCTGGGTCTTCACCCTGCCCGCCTTCGAGGTGTTCGGCGTCCGCATCACCCTGTTCGACCAGGGGTCCGTTCCGGTCACCGGCCCCGACCTGTTCGGCCTGCGCCTGACCTCACCGTCCGAGCTGCTCCTCCTCGCCGCCTGCTGCCTGGCGCTCGTCTCGCTCGCCGTCGCGGCGTTGCGGCGCGGACGGTTCGGCCGCCGGCTGATCGCCCTGCGCGACAGCGAGGCCGCCTACGCCACCCTCGGCGGGCGTCCGCTCGGCGCCAAGGTGGCGGTCTTCGCCCTGTCGGCCGGCATCGCCGGGCTCGGCGGTGCCCTCTACGGCATGCAACTGCAGACCGTCACCGCCGAGCAGTTCAGCCTCGTCGCCGGCCTGCCGCTCTTCCTCATCGCGGTCATCGGCGGGCTCGGAGCCGTGGGAACGGGCCTGTTCGTCGGGATCGCCTTCGTCGTCCCGGCCCAGTTGCTCGGCCACCTCGGCCCCTGGGCGCACGACGTGTCGGCGCTCCTCATCGCACTCGCCGGCATGGGGCTCGCGCACAGCCCGGCCGGCGTCGTACCCCGCATGCACGCCGAGTGGAGAAGGCTCGCCGACGACCGGACGCTGTTCCCCGCGCTGCTCGGCGTGCTCGCCCTGTGCTGGATCCTCGCCGCCACCGGCCCGGTCCACGACGGCCTGACCCTCGCCGTGGCGCTGGTGGCCGCGGTGGCGCTCAACGCCCGCGCGTCCGCGCGTGGCCGCCCGCCCGCCGACGTCCCCGTGGAGTGGTGGGGCATCCGCCGGCCCTGGCGGGCCGAGGACGGGGAGGTGCTGCGCCGTGCCACTGCTGCGTACTGAGGAGGTGAGCGTCTCCTTCGGAGGCCGCCGCGCGCTGGACTCGGTGTCCGTGAGCGCGGAAGCCGGCCGGGTCACGGGACTCATCGGACCCAACGGCGCGGGCAAGAGCACCCTGTTCGACGTCATCTCCGGCCTGCGCCGGCCACGGACCGGCCGCGTCCTGCTCGACGGTCAGGACATCACCGGCGAGGACCCCGCCCGCCGGGCGCGGCGCGGTCTGTCCCGCACGTTCCAGCACCTGGAACTGTTCGGCCGGCTCACCGTGCGCGACAACCTCCTCGTCGCCGCCGAACTCGGCCCCGGGCGGCGGCACGCGGCCCGCACGGCTGACCGGGTGCTGGCACGCCTGGGCCTGACGGACCTGGCCGACGCGCCCTGCGACGCCCTGCCCACCGGCGCGGCCCGGCTCGTCGAGGTCGCCCGCGCCCTGGTGCTGGATCCGAAGGTGCTGCTGCTCGACGAGCCTGCGGCGGGGCAGGACGCGGAGGAGACCGGACGCTTCGCCGCACTGCTGCGCACACTCGCGGCGGAGGGCACCGCCGTGCTCCTCGTCGAACACGACATGAGCCTGGTGATGACGGTCTGCGACGAGGTGCACGTCCTGAACCTCGGCACCGTCGTCGCCAGCGGTCCGCCCGCCCGGATCCGCCACGACGAGACGGTCCTCACGGCCTATCTGGGGAAGGAGCGGCCATGAGCGCCACCGGGACACCGCTCCTCGAACTGAGCGGGGTCAACGCCGCCTACGACGGCATCACCGTCCTGCACGGCGTGGACATCAGGGTCGACGCGGGCCGGATCGTGGCCCTGCTGGGCCCCAACGGGGCGGGGAAGACCACGACGCTGAAGGTCGCCGCCGGGGTCCACCCGCCCAGCGGTGGCCGGCTCCGCCTCGGCGGCCGGGACGTCACCGGCGCCCGGGCCGGCGACCTGGCGCGGGCCGGTGTCTGCCTCGTCCCCGAGGGACGGGGCGTGTTCCCCAACCTGTCCGTGCGGGACAACCTCTGGATGATGACCTTCACCGGCCGCACCCGGGAGGAGATCGAGGACGCCGCCTACGCCCGCTTCCCCGTCCTCGCCGAGCGGCGCACCCAGCCCGCCGGCACCCTCTCCGGCGGCGAGCAGCAGATGCTCGCCCTGGCCCGCGGACTCACCACCGACCCCGCCGTCCTGCTGCTCGACGAACTGTCCATGGGACTGGCCCCCCGGGTCGTGGCGGACCTGTACGAACGCGTCGCCGAGATCGCCCGGGAGGGCGTCGCGGTCCTGATCGTCGAGCAGTTCGCCGCCGCCGTCCTGCGCATCGCCCACCACGCCGCCGTCCTCACCCGCGGGCGCATCCCGTGGCAGGGGCACCCCGACGACTCCCTGCACGCCGAACTCTCCTCCTACTACCTGGGGAGCGCCCCATGACGTCCAGCCCCGCCCCCGAGCCACCCGCACAACGCTTCGTCCGCCGGCTCGCCGAACTGAAGGTCCCCGACCCCGCGGCCGCACGTGCGGCCCTCTGGCTGCGCCTCGGCGGACTTCTCATGGCCGCCGGACTCCTGCTCGGCGCGGTCGCCTTCCCCCTCGCCCACGGCACCGACAACTCCCTCGCCCAGGGCGACGCCCTGGCCATCGGGCTGGGCGGGATCACGGCCGCGGTGGTGGGCGCTGCGCTCTTCCTGCGCTACTCGCTCACCGGCTTCCTGCGCTTCTGGCTGGCACGCCAGTCCTACGACCTGGAGCTGCTGGGCGAGCGGCTCGCCCGTACGCCCGCGAACGCCCCGCAACCGGAAGGAGACCAGCGCAATGGCGCCCCCCGTACCGACCCCGCGCCCCGGTGATCAGCTCGCCTCCGCCACCGACACCACCCGGGTGATCGTCATCCGGGCCCCGCAGCAGGCGGCCGGCCCCATCGAATGCGGCGGCAGCCCCATGCTCCCCGCCGCCCAGGCGCCCGCACCGGCTGCGGCCGAGGGCCCCCCGGCCACGCTCATCGGCAAGCGGTACGTGGACGCCGCCGACACCCTGGAGCTCCTGTGCACCGCGTCCGGTTCCGGCCACCTCACCTACGGCGGCGAGCCGTTGACCGTCAAGGCACCCAAGGCGCTGCCCGCCTCGGACTGATCCCATCCCCGAGCCCAAGGAGAGCCCTCATGGACCGCGACGACATGATCCTGATCAGCGTCGACGACCACATCATCGAGCCGCCGGACCTCTTCGCCAACCACCTGCCGGACCGCTACAAGAAGGACGCCCCGCGCCTGGTCCACCGCGACGACGGCACCGACGTCTGGCAGTTCCGGGACAACACGGTCGGCAACGTCGCGCTCAACGCGGTCGCCGGGCGTCCCAAGGAGGAGTACGGCATGGAGCCGCAGGGCCTGGACGAGATCCGGCCCGGCTGCTACGACGTCGACGAGCGGGTCGCCGACATGAACGCCGGCGGCGTCCTGGCCCAGATGAACTTCCCCTCCTTCCCCGGCTTCTCCGCCCGCATGTTCGCCACCGAGGACTCCGACTTCTCCCTCGCCCTCGTGCGCGCCTACAACGACTGGCACATCGACGAGTGGTGCGGGGCCCACCCCGGCCGGTTCATCCCGATGGCACTCCCGGCGATCTGGGACGCCGAACTGTGCGCCCAGGAGATCCGGCGGGTCGCCGAGAAGGGCTGTCACTCGCTGACCTTCCCCGAGAACCCGGTCCCGCTCGGCTACCCCAGCTTCCACTCCGAGTACTGGGACCCGGTGTGGCGTGCCCTCACCGACTGCGGGACGGTGATGAACCTGCACATCGGCTCCTCCGGACGCCTCGCCATCACCGCTCCCGACGCCCCGCCGGACGTCATGATCACCCTCCAGCCGATCAATCTGGTCCAGGCCGCCGCCGACCTGATCTGGTCCCGGGTCCTCAAGGAGTACCCCACGGTCAGGATCGCACTGTCCGAGGGCGGCACCGGCTGGATCCCGTACTTCCTCGACCGGATCGACCGCACCTTCGAGATGCACGCCACCTGGACGCTTCAGGACTTCGGCGGGAAGCTGCCCTCGGAGGTCTTCCGCGAGCACTTCCTCACCTGCTTCATCTCCGACCCCGTCGGGGTGAAGCTGCGTCATGACATCGGCGTGGACAACATCTGCTGGGAGGCGGACTACCCGCACAGCGACTCCATGTGGCCGAACGCGCCGGAGGAATTGCACGAGGTCCTCACGGCGAACGACGTGCCGGACGCCGAGATCGACAAGATGACCCACCAGAACGCGATGCGCTGGTACTCCTTCGACCCGTTCGCGCACATCCCACGCGACCGGGCGACGGTGGGCGCGCTCCGCAGG
This sequence comes from Streptomyces sp. NPDC006134, assembly GCF_040628835.1. NCBI lineage: Bacteria > Bacillati > Actinomycetota > Actinomycetes > Kitasatosporales > Streptomycetaceae > Streptomyces > Streptomyces sp. NPDC006134. Next base: position 104,896 of record NZ_JBEXTV010000024.1, read on the forward strand.
GCAGCCGAGGGCCACGACGTGTCCGTGAAGCCCCGGAGCAAGCAGGTGGCGGTCGCCCCGGCGGAAAAGCTGGCGAACTACCGCAGGAAGGCCGAGGCCGCACTCGCGGCGGTCAAGGACTGACCGCGTGTGCGGTTCGCGGACGGCCGGGGCACGGGACCATGTCCTGTTCGCCGACGTCCGCCTGGTCGCGTCCGAGCGCCCGGCCGGTATTCTCCCGGAATGACACAGCAGCCCAGGTCCGACGAGCGGCGGCCCGCCAGCGGCGGCCCGAAGGCCGCCGCTCGCAACCGAGCCGCCCTCGTCGCCGCGGCCCGGGAGATCTACGCGGAGCACGGTCTGGACACTCCGCTGTCGGCCATCGCACGCCGGGCCGGCGTCGGCCAGGGCGTGTTGTACCGGCACTTCCCCGACCGGGCCGCCCTGGCGCTCGCCGTCCTGGAGGAGAACGTCCGGCAGATCGAGCGGGCAGCGGCGGCGGACGGTGCGGACCTGCCCCGGGTCCTGGGCGTGCTGACCTGGCACCAGACGGAGTCGACCGCTTTCGTCGGCGTCCTGCACGCCGACGGCGTGGCCAGTCACTCCGGCACCCCCGCCTATGCGGTGGCGCTGTCCCAGCGGATCGAACGTGCCCTGCGCCGGCTTCTGCCCGCCGGCCATCCGCTCGCCGCGGAGCCGGACGACCTGATGATCGCCGTCGGCATGGTCTCCGGTGCCGTCACCGGCCCCACCCGGGAGCAGCGGGAGCGCCGGGCACTTGCGGCCTGGCGGCTGCTCGGTGTCGAGGTGGGGCCGGTGCGACCCTTCGAGGAGTGAGGGACGTCAGCCGCCGTTGGATTGGCGGACACCCTCCGCCAGCGCGTCGAAGGAGTACAGGAAGCCGCCGTCGGGTCCGCTGACGGTCATGTACGCCTTGGTCCCGCCGGGGGTGATGGCCACGTTGGTCGCCGATTCGAGCCCTTCGGCCTCGCGGGCCGGGACCTCGACGGTGGCCAGGCGTTCACCGTGCTTGCTGTACACCGCCATCGCGGGCCGCCCGTGCAGGGCCTGGTACAGGTTGCCGTCCGCGTCCACGGCGATCGAGTCGGTCTGCGCGATGCCGCCGTCGACCCGGATGGCGGTGTGCCGCGAAGCGACTCCTCCCTTGCCGTCCAGGAGGAGGTAGGAGATGCGGTTCTGCGTCAGTTCGCTGAACCACAGACCGCGGTGGTCGGCGTCGAACGAGATGCCGTTCGGGGAGGCCAGTCCGTCCGCCAGGACGGTGGCCTTCCTCCCCTCGCGGTCGATCCGCACCACGCGGCCCTTCGCCTCGCCCTCGGACATGCCGCGCGAGTCGCTGACATACAGGTTGCCCTCCCGGTCGAAGGCGAGGTCGTCGGGGTTCATCCGGGCTCCGTCGACCTCGCCGGAGAAGAAGGTCCGCGGATCGCCGCCGTCCGGGGCCAGACTCACGATGTCGCCGTGGGAGAAGTCGGTCAGGTAGAGGCGTCCGTCGTACGGGCTGAACTGGGCCGAGGTGTAGGCCCCCCGGTCGTCGGTGTACACCTTGCGCGCCGTCTTCTTCCCGACGTCGACGCGCAGCACCTTCGCCTCGCCGGCGGGCGCGGTGACGTCCACGACGAGCAGCTTGCCGTCCTCGTCGAAGACCGGGCCTTCCAGCAGCGTCATCCCGGTCTGCTCGTGCACCGTCGTCAGCCGCATGACCTTCTGGGCACGCAGGGCCCGGTCCGCGCCGGCGCCTCTGTCGGCGGGGGTACCGCTCACTTCCGTACCGCACCCTGTGAGGGCCAGCAGTCCCGTCACGGCGAGCCCGGCGAAGGACCGGGTCGGGAGTCGTCGCATGTGAGTCGCTCTTCCTGTTCCGAGGTGCGCGGAAGCACATCCGCCCCGACCGGACAATGATGTCCGGTTGTGGTTAGGGTAGTGCATGACCGCTCAAGTCCCATGACTTACCGATCAGTTCATGGGCGTCATCACCCCCTGGCGGCCCTGGCGGCGAACCGGAAGGAAAAGGTCCCCCCACATGACCCATTCACAGGAGCTGACTCCCGAGGCGCTCGCCGGGCTCCGCGAGCGTTACCGGGCGGAACGGGAGCGACGGGTGCGCCCCGACGGCACCCGGCAGTACCTCGGCGCCGACGCCGAGTTCGGCTACTACGCCGCCGACCCGTACGTCGGAGAGGTGGCCGAGCGCGAACCGGTGCGCGACCGCGTGGACGTCGCCGTCGTCGGTGGCGGATTCGGCGGCATCCTCGCCGGGGCGCGACTGCGCCAGCGGGGTGTCCAGCGGGTCCGCGTCATCGAGAAGGGCGGTGACTTCGGCGGGACGTGGTACTGGAACCGGTACCCGGGCATCCACTGCGACATCGAGTCGCACGTGTACCTGCCCCTGCTCGACGAGACCGGGTACGTGCCGGAGTGGAAGTACGCCCCGGGTGAGGAGATCCGCCGGCACGCGGTACGGATCGCCGAGAAGTTCGACCTCTACGCGGACACCCTGTTCTCCACGGCGGTCACCTCACTGACCTGGGACGACACTGCAGAGGCGTGGATCGTCGCGACAGACCGGGGCGACAAGTTCCGGGCCACCTACGTCATCACCGCCACCGGCACCCTGACCGAACTGAAGCTGCCCGGCATCCCCGGCATCGAGACGTTCGAGGGCCACACCTTCCACACCTCGCGCTGGGACTACGCCTACACCGGCGGCACCCCGGACGGCGGCCTGACCGGCCTCGCGGACAAGCGCGTCGGCGTCGTGGGAACCGGCGCCACCGGCGTCCAGGTCGTCCCGATGCTGGCCGAGGACGCCAAGCACCTCTACGTCTTCCAGCGCACCCCCTCCAGCGTCGACGTGCGCGCCAACCGCCGCACCACCGCCGGTGACGTGGGCGCCGACCACGACGGCTGGGCACGGGAACGCCGCGACAACTTCCTGCGCATCGTCTCCGGCGAGGGCGCCGAGGAGGACCTCGTCGCGGACCGGTGGACGGCGTCGGCCGGACTGCTGGAGAAGCTCCTGCCCAGCTTCCGGCGGCAGGGCGACCGGGCGGCCTTCGAGGCGGCCTACGAGATCGCGGACGCCGCCAAGATGAACGAGATCCGCGCCCGCGTCGAGGAGATCGTCGCCGACCCGGACACGGCGGAGAAGCTCAAGCCCTGGTACCGGTACGCGTGCAAGCGCCCCACCTTCTCCGACCTGTACCTCCAGGCGTTCAACCGGGACAACGTCACCCTCGTCGACACCGCCGACACCCACGGCATCGAGCGGATGACCGAGCGCGGCGTCGTGGTCGGCGACACCGAGTACGAACTCGACTGCCTGATCTTCGCCACCGGCTTCTCCGTCGGCGTTTCCGGCATTCACTCCGGCAAGCTGCCCGTCCGCGGCCGGGGAGGAATCCAGTTGCTCGACGCGTGGGCACGGCACGGCGTCCGCACCCTGCACGGCTTCACCAGCAACGGCTTCCCGAACCTGCTCCAGATGGGTTCGCTGCAGAACGCCAGCAGCGTCAACTTCACGCACATCCTGGACGAGCAGGCCGTGCACGCCGCCGCCCTCGTCGCGGCCGCCGAGGCCAAGGGCGCCCTCATCGAACCGTCCCGCGAGGCCGAGGACGCCTGGCTCGCCACCCTGGCGCAGGACGCTCCCGACCACGAGTGGTTCCACGCCGAGTGCACCCCCGGCTACTACAACAGGGAAGGGCGCGGCCGCCCCAACGGCCCGACCGCCTACCCGCACGGCGCCGTGGCCTTCCACGAACTCCTGCGCCGCTGGCGGCACCAGTCCATGGACGAAGTGCTCCGTACCAGGACCACCGCTCGCGACTGAGGGTGTAGCCCGCTACACCCTCATAGGGGAGCGGGCTCCCCCGCCCGGTGTGCCCCGTCCGCCTAATCTGAGCGATATGTGGAAAGCGATCGTTCAGGCCGCGCGGGCCACTGTCCACCTGGGCAGATCGGTGGCGATGGTGTTCGCCATGTGCCTGTTCGTCTGCGTCGTCTGCGTCACCGTGGCCGGTTCCTTGATCGTCGTGGGTGTCTGGCTGATCCCCGAGACGGTGCTCCTGATCCGACGCATCGCCGGCGCGAAACGACACCTGGTCGCCATGTGGACGGGGCAGGAGATCCCGCAGGCGTACCAGCCGATCACCGGCCGTCTCCGCCAGCGCCTGCGCACGGCACTGCGCGACCCCGGGACCCGCTCCGACCTGCTCTGGATGGCGGCCTTCTACCTCTACGGCTGGATGGGCCTGCTGACGCTCGCCCTGTGGCCGCTCGGCCTGGTGGCCGACGGAGTGTGGTGCGGCCTGCTGCGACGGCGCCCGGTCGTCCTGCCGTTGATCAGCCGGCTCGCGGACCTGGAGGCCGCATGGTCGGCGTCCCTGCTCAAGCCCTTTCCGCAGGCACTGCTGGCGGCCCGTGTCGACGAGCTGACCCAGACCAGAGCGGGCGCCGTCGCCGCGCACGCGGCGGAACTCCGACGCATCGAGCGCGACCTGCACGACGGAACACAAGCCCACCTCGTGTCCTTGTCCATGCGGCTGGGACTCGCCCGCCGCGCCTACGACAGCGCACCCGAGACGGCCCGCAAGCTCCTCGACGAAGCGCAGGAACAGGCACAGCAGGCCCTGGCCGAACTGCGTCACGTGGTACGGAACATCCATCCCCCGATCCTTTCTGACCGGGGCCTGGCCGGAGCGGTGCGGGCGCTGGCGGCCGGCAGCGGACTCGACGTGACCGTCGACACCGATGGCCTGGCCGACGACGGGCCCCGGGCGCCCGCGGCGGTGGAGGCGGCCGCGTACTTCGCGGTGGCCGAGGCCCTGACCAACGCCGCGAAGCACAGCGGCTCGTCTCGTGCGTCCGTCCGGCTGGAGCGGACGCGCACCGGTCTGCGGGTGACCGTGCGGGACGAAGGTGAGGGCGGCGCGGACGAGACGAGCGGCTCCGGGCTGCTCGGCATCCGTCGCCGGGTCGCCGCGCTGGACGGTACGGTGACGGTGACCAGTCCCGAAGGAGGACCGACAGTCGTGGCCGTGGAGCTCCCTTGCGTGTGGTGATCGCCGAAGACAACGCCCTTCTGCGGGAAGGTCTGGTGCTCCTGCTCACCTCCTCAGGACACGAGGTCGCGGCCGTCGCCGGCACCGGGCCGGAGATCCTGCCCGCCCTGCTGGAACACCGGCCGGACGTCGCCGTACTCGATGTGCGCATGCCGCCGACCTTCCGGGACGAGGGACTGCGCGCGGCGCTCGCTGCCCGTGAGCGGATTCCGGGCCTTCCCGTACTGGTGCTCTCGCAGTACGTCGAGGAGTCCTACGCCGCCGAGCTGCTGAGCGGCGGCAGCAGCGGCCTCGGATACCTGCTCAAGGACCGCGTCGGACGCGTGGACGAGTTCCTCGACGCACTGGAACGGGTCGCGGCCGGCGGCACGGCCCTGGACCCCGAGGTCGTCACCGAGCTGCTCACCCGCCGCCGTGACTCACCGCTGGACTCGCTGACCCCGCGCGAACGCGAGGTGCTGAAGCTGATGGCGGAAGGACACGACAACACCACCATCGCCGAGACCCTGGTCGTGACGGAACGCGCGGTGAGCAAGCACATCGGCAACGTGTTCCTCAAGCTCGGTCTGCCGCCCAGCGACAGCGGTCACCGCAGGGTGCTGGCGGTCCTCAGGTATCTGAAGGACCCGCGCTCGGCCGGGTGACCTGCGCGATGGTGGAGCCCGCTACACCATCGGTTCGGGAGAGCACTCCCTCGTCGTGGCAGTCGCCGGACGGGATCGTGGAGAGCACACCAGGGCACGCCACCTCGGCGTCCGCCACAGCGGACGCCAGGGACCGCCCTGGTTCCTGCTCCGTTCCGCTGATGTGGAGGTTCTCTCCCCGCCATGGCAACTTTCCTGTATCAAGTCGGCCGCATGGCCTTCCGGCGGCGTTGGCTCGTGACCCTCGTCTGGGTGGCCGTGCTGGGTGCCGTGGGCTTGGCCGCCGCCAAGGCGCCCTCCGCTCCCGATGACGGGTTCGCCATGCCGGGCCTGGAGTCGCAGAAGGCGTTCGACCTGATGGACGAGCGTTTCCCGGGCTCAGGTGCCGAGGGCGCCAGCGCCCGGCTCGTCTTCGTCGCGCCCGACGGGGAGAAGGTCACCGCCACGGAGAACAAGGCGGCCATCGAGAAGCTCGTCGACGAAGCCGCCGACGGCTCGCAGGTGGTACGCGCCGTCGACCCCTTCCAGGCGAAGGCGGTCAGCGAGGACGGCTCCACCGCGTACTCCACCGTGACCTTCGAGGTGAAGGCGGCGGATCTGACCGACGGGAGCAAGGAGCACCTGGAGCAGGCCGTCGACCAGGCCAGGGACACCGGTCTGACCGTCGAGGTCGGCGGCAACGCCCTGGCCACCCAGCCCGCGGCGGGCGGTTCGGCCGAGGTGATCGGCCTGCTGGTGGCCGCGGTGGTCCTGCTGGTCACCTTCGGCTCCCTGGCCGCCGCCGGACTGCCGCTGCTGACCGCGATCATCGGCGTCGGCATCAGCATGGCCGGCATCATCGCCCTGGGCAGCACCTTCGGACTCTCGCTGACCACCGGCACGCTCGCCTCCATGCTTGGACTGGCCTGCGGCATCGACTACGCCCTGTTCGTCGTCTCCCGCTACCGCGAGGAGCGCGACAAGGGACACGCTCCGCAGGAAGCCGCCGCACTCGCCGTCGGCACCGCCGGATCGGCCGTGGTCTTCGCCGGTCTGACCGTGGTCATCGCTCTCGCCGGACTGTCCGTGGTGGGCATCCCGATGCTCACCAAGATGGGCCTCAGCGCCGCCGGCGCCGTCGTCGTCGCCGTCCTGATCTGCCTCACCCTGGTCCCGGCCCTGCTGGGCTTCTGGCCCAAGGCCGTCCTCGCCCGCCGGACCCGCAAGGCCGCCAGGGGAGGCCGCTTCGGAAGCCCCGGGCGCGACCACGGCGGCACGGTCGACAACCACGGCAGCCGCTGGGCCCGCCTCGTGGTGCGCCGCCCCCTTCCCGTGCTGCTGCTGGGCGTGGTCGGCCTGGGCGCGCTGGCCCTCCCCGCGACCGGTCTCCAACTGGGCATGCCCGGTGACGAGGCCAAGCCCACCTCCACGACCGAACGCCGCGCCTACGACGCCCTGGCCGAGGGCTTCGGCCCCGGCTTCAACGGCCCGCTGACCGTCGTGGTCGACACCAAGGACAGTGACGACCCCGAGGCCGCGGTGAGCACCATCTCCCAGGAGATCGCCGCCACCGACGGAATCGTGTCCGTCTCCCCGGCCCAGTTCAACCAGGCCCGCGACGCGGCCATCATCACCGCCACGCCCTCCACCGCTCCCACCGACGCGGCCACGATCGACCTGGTGAAGACCATTCGCAGCGACCGGCCGGCTGTCGAGGAGCGGGTCGGAGCGACGTACGAGATCACCGGCAGCACCGCGGCGAACATCGACTTCGCGCAGAAGTTCCAGTCGGCGCTGGTGCCCTACCTGATCACCGTGGTGGGTCTGGCCATCGTGCTCCTGCTGCTGGTCTTCCGCTCCATCCTCGTCCCGCTCAAGGCGGCGCTGGGCTACCTGCTCTCCGTGCTGGCCGCCCTGGGCGCGGTGGTCATGGTCTTCCAGCACGGCTGGGGCGCCGGCCTCCTCGGTATCGAGCAGACCGGCCCGATCATGAGCATGATGCCGATTTTCCTGGTGGGCATCGTCTTCGGCCTGGCCATGGACTACGAGGTCTTCCTCGTCTCCCGCATCCGCGAGGCCCACGTCCACGGGGAGCGGCCCGGTCAGGCCATCGTCTCCGGCTTCCGCTCCAGCTCCCGGGTGGTGGTCGCCGCCGCCCTGATCATGATGGCGGTCTTCTCCGGATTCATCGGATCCGCCGAGTCCATGATCAAGGTGATCGGTTTCGGTCTGGCCGTCGCGGTCCTCTTCGACGCCTTCGTCGTCCGCATGGCCATCGTCCCCGCGGTCCTCGCCCTGCTGGGCGACCGCGCCTGGCGCCTGCCGCGCTGGTTGGACCGGCTGCTGCCCGACATCGACGTCGAGGGCGAGGCCCTCATGCGCAAGCACGCCACCGACGAGGTGCCGGCCGGACAGCCACAGGCCGAACCCGCCTACCGCGGGTGAAGCGAAGCACGATCCGGTGGGCGGCCTGACGTACCCAGCCCACCGGCCAGTCCCGGGGCCGCCCCAGCGGCAGCGGCCCCGTCACTCGCCTCTCCCGTGGGGACGGGGAACGGCGAGTACCGGGGCCGGGGGGGGGGGGGCCCCCGGACCCCCCCCGGGC